>DAIEHU010000164.1 GCA_027353395.1 Desulfobacteraceae bacterium | reverse complement strand
GGACGGCAACTATTTCCGGGAACCGGACAAGTGGATGGCGTTTACCCGGAGAGAGGAAGTCATTAAACGGAAGAAAAAAGACCCGATTACCGTCACCTTTTATGAAAACAGCCACGGCGTTCTTGAGGGAGACCCTATTGATGAAGGTTATTACCTTGCCACCGCATGGGCGCCCGCTTATTCGGGAGCGGTGACATTAAACAGCATTATTAAAATACTGGATGCGAAGACGGTGACTGAAGGAATGGACCTGCTTGGCCGCATCGAAACCTCGTGGAATTTTGTCCTGGCGGACCGTGAAGGCAATATCGGCTACCAGATGTCCGGGCTGATGCCCAAACGCCGGAAAGGAGTCAGCGGATTTGTCCCCCTGCCCGGATGGGAGGAGAAAAACGACTGGCAGGGATTCGAAGACCCGCATGATCTGCCGCGATCCCATAACCCGGACCGCGGTTACCTGGTGACATCCAACCAGAATCTGAATGCGCTTGGCAAGGTCTCTCCCATCAATGTCGGCATGGGGTCTTACCGTTCCGACCGGATCAGTATGCAGCTTGCCAAAAACAACCGCATCACCACGGAAGCCATGTTCAAGCTGCATTATGACGTCTATTCCACCCAGGCGGAAGCGTTCATGGCGATCCTCGCCCCCCTGCTGCCGGATTCCCGGCAGGCGGACATTCTTAAAAACTGGAATTTCGAATACTCCGCCGATTCCGAAGGCGCGTTTCTGTTTGACCGGTTTTACCGGCAACTGTACCGGGATGTTTTCGGCGAACACGGGTTCGGAACGGATGTGACGGATCATCTTGATCGGCATACCGGCCTGTTCAATGATTTTTATATCAATTTTGACCGGATATTGCTCTCCAAAACGTCATTATGGTTCGGCGGCCGGACCCAGGCGGATATCTACCGGCGGACGGCTGAAAAAGCGCTCTCCTGTCCGCCGGAAAAATGGGGGAATTCCCGGAAAGTCATCATGAAGAACATTGTCTTTGACGGTAAACTTCCCAGATTTCTCGGGTTCGACCGCGGACCCATCACCATCATCGGCAGCCTCGCCACCCCGCATCAAGGTCAGATTTTTGAGAGCGCCGGCCGCCTCACCACGTTTGCCCCGTCCATAAGGATAGTGACCGATATGGGCACGGATGAAATCCATACCAATCTGGCGGGCGGGCCGTCTGACCGTCGATTTTCAAAATGGTACTGCTCGGACCTGAAAAACTGGATCACCGGAAAATATAAAAAAATTGATGTGACACCGGATCAGACAAAACTGCCGTTTAAATAAATGGAATTACTCCAATTCCAAATCAAAGATGATATCAAGGCGGTGAGGATTGAGGTGACGGAGGCGTACAGTTAGTACGTTGAGGAGCCGAAGACGAGCCAACGAAGATAGCGCTATGATTTGGGCTTGGAATTACGCGAAAGATCAATGCCTGCGGGCCGCCATCCGGGAATGGCGGCCTGTTTTTTTTACATGAGCCGCAAGGCATGTTGATCGGGCAGGCCGGCCTGATATATTTTCTTGACGGTATCCGAAATATTATAGCTCACGTATTTGACGGTGAGTTCACAATTGCTGGAATCCCATATCAGGTATTTGGCCTGGTTGTTCCCATCCCTTGGCTGGCCGACACTTCCGGCGTTAATCAGGTATTTATTGGCGGGGTTAAGCGCGAGCTTGCCTTTTTTTAAAGGCTCCCGCAAAAGCCGGTTGCGGCTTGTCTCCAGGGTGATAATTTCCAGATCATGGGTATGGCCGATAAAACAGAACTGTTCAATCATGCCCGCCAATGTCTGTTTAATCTCTTCCTCTGGCACCTCAAACAAATATTTGGTCGGCGATTCGGGCGGGAACCCGTGGACAAACCGGCAATCATGGCGGACAATGGCGTTGCTGAAACTTTGCATAAACCGTTTGCTGTCATCCGACAGCAAACCAATGGTCATTTCAATGGAGGTCCGGGCGACCGGATTGAACATGGTAAGGAAACCCGGCTGCATGACGCCCATTTCGTGATTTCCGGTCACGGAAGGAATCCCTTTGGCGCGGATGATATTGATGACTTTTTCAGGTTCCGGGCCGTAACCGATATTGTCCCCAAGGCTGATAATCGTATCCACTGCAGATGATTCGATGTTGCGCAAAACCGCCAGCAGGGCGGTGGCGTTGGAATGAATATCGGATAGAATGGCTGTTCTCATGAAATCGCCATGTTTGGTGAATCAATGGTGAAACGCATGGATGAGGCCGATCCGTTAAAAAAAGGTGATGCCGTCTGGATGGATCTCGATATCCACCAAGTCATTGATGCGAAGATTCCGGGAATCATATTCGTTTGTTTCCATTATTAAGCTGATCAAGACGCCCACATCAACCATGGCGCGAATCCAGTCCTTTTCCACAGACAACCCCATCACTTTTCCCCTTAATGACGGAGGCACGGGTTCATCGCCTCTCCTGTCAACTATTTTGATTGCGCCGGGGTGTATGGAAATCTTTGTTTCTCTTTTATCGGTTGCCGGCACCGGGATCAATACCTTTTCGTCAATTCGGAAATATTGCCTGCCGTTAAGGGCTGTTATTTCCCCTTTAAAGATATTTTCATGTTCAGTATCCGTAACGCGCCCGGCGAACAGATGAATATGCTGACTGGCTAATCGCGCTCCCTGTGCAATGTTATGGGTGCAGAAAATAATGGTAACGTTATGCTGCCGATGTATCTCCCGGATAATGCTTTCGATGTTCAATTGGTTTTCAATGTCAAGATTCGCCGTAGGTTCGTCCATTATCAGGACATTGGGCGCGCAGGCCAGCGCCCGGGCGATGGCGATCCGTTTTGTTTCGCCGCCGGACAGGTATCTGGCGTCCGCGTTGATAAAGGCTTTCATGCCCACCATGCTTAATGAAGACTGAATTATCCGGTTCCTTTTTTTCCGGCTGATCTTTCTGATTTTTAACCCAAATTCAATATTTTTAAAGACCGTTGTGCTGAAAAGAATCGGATGCTGATCTACCAGAACAACGGATTTCCGGAACTGCTGAAGGCTGGCGGCGTTGAATTTGACCGGTATGCCGTTAAACGTCATTTGTCCCGCGGACGGAGGTGATAGAAAGCTTAAAATATTTAACAGGGTGGTCTTCCCAGCGCCGTTGGGGCCGGTCAGCGTGTAAATGTTCCCGGCATCAAGCGCTAATTCCGCAATATCCAGCACCGTGCGCCCGGCGTAAGATTGCCGGATATCTTTCAGGAAGTAGAGGGTCATCCAGTGGCTTTTCCCTGAAAATAGGTGAGACTGATATTAACCACAAGGCTGATGGCGAGCAAAATAATCCCCAGCGCAATGGCGAGAACGAATTCTCCTTTGTCGTATTGCAATGCCATGGCGGTGGTCATGGTTCGTGTGTATCCGCTAATATTGCCGCCGAGCATCATGCAAATGCCGATTTCTGATATAACGCGGCCAAATGCGGCGACAACCGCCGCCGTGATGCCGAATCGGGCTTCCTTGAGAATCACCAGGGCGGCTTGAAACGGACTTGCGCCAAGAGTCATGGCGGTTTTTCGATATCTTGCGTCGATCCGGCTGATGGCCGATATGGTGAATGTGGTCACGATGGGCATGACGAGGATGATCTGCCCGATAATGATGGCCTTTTGGGTGTACAAAAGGTCATAAACGCCGAAAATACCATTTCTGGAGATCATCGCATAAACCAGCAGACCGATAACGACCGTCGGCAGGGCGAGCAATGTGTTTAATAGTGTAATAACGCCTCGTTTAAGCGGGAAATCGCCTGTTGAAATGACAAAACCTGCGGGTATGCCGGCAACCCCGGCAATGATGGTTGAGGCCAGGCTGACATTTAGAGAAACACGAACTATTTCAATAAGTTCTTTATCAAGAGAAAGCATCAGCCCAAAGGCGGACATCAGGCTGTCGCCAAAAAAATTCATAGCGGTCGATCAATCAGAGAATCAGGAATTTTTTTAAGGTGTGAAGGGATCGGCATGTCTGAGGCCACACAATTTCTTCCGCTTTTTTTACAGTCATACATCAGCGTGTCCGCGCGTTTTATCAGGGCTTCCAGCGTGTCCCCGGTTCTGGCGATGGTCGCGCCGATTGATACCGTGATGCCGATTTTTGTTTTATCTATGGAAATGGATGATTTTTCGATGAGTTTCCGGTATCGGTTGGCGATCATGGCGAGGTTTTGAGAATCCACATTCCATATGAGGCCGACAAACTCCTCCCCGCCCCATCGGCCGAAAACATCAAAAGGCCGTGAAGCCGAACGAAGTGTCGCGGCAACGGTTTGTATCACTTTATCCCCCGCCTCATGCCCCCAGGTGTCGTTAAATTTTTTGAAGTGATCGACATCCAGGAAAAGAACGCCGAAAGTTTGTCCGTAAAGGAGAAACTCACTCAATCGCGACTTTATTTCTGATCCGATATGCTGTCGGTTCGGCAGGCTGGAGAGCGGATCCAGCATCGCCATTCTTTCAAGTTCCCGGATTCTGGATTGCATCGTTGTGACCGGGTTTGTGTTGGTAAATATTTCCGCGGCGCCCGTGATCTTCCCTTGCGGGTCTTTCAATGGAAATGTATGGATGAGAACGGAAACCCGGTGGCCGTCTTTATGATGCAGAAAAACTTCTTTTTCCATGGACGTTCCGTCCATTAACGAATGGGCGAGGGGGCAGACGCCTTTGCACAGGTTGTTGCCCATTTCATCGATATGCATCAGGATGTTCTGGTAACAAAACGATCCGATGACTTCCCTGGCAGGATAACCGGTAATGGTCCAGGCTGCCTTGTTCCAAAACAGAATTTTTCTCTCACAGTCCGTCATGTATATGCCGGCGGGCACATGATCCAGAATTTTCCTGCCGTTTTCTTGAAAAATTGCTTTTATGTTCATGGAAATCGGTTTTACTTTCTTTTAACGCCGGTCATGTCCTGATAGAGCTGTTTGTTAACGGAATAAATAAGCCCATCCTCAAAATCGATTTTTCCTTCCTTATATAATTGCGCAAGGGACACATCGATGGGCGTAAATTCTTCACATCCGGTTTCCATCTGGGCGCGTATCTGGTGTAGTTTTCCTTCCCGGATCAAGTTGCCCACACGGCTGGAGTTGGAAAACCGTTCCAGTGCCAGATTCTGTTTGGTTTTGTCCCTGTTGAGCACCAGCCGTTGCGCCAGGGACAGCAGCAGGGTATCCGCCAGCAGCATGGAAATCAGATTTTGCTGATTTTCAGGGAACATATTGACGATAACGCGAATGACTGCCGTGGCATTGCTGGCATTCATGGTGCTTATAACAAGGCTGCCGGTTCCGGCGGCCTTGAGCGCGATTTCAAATGAATCCTTGTCACGCAATTCACCGATCACCACCACATCCGGGGATTGCCGGAAAACCGCCCGCAGGCCTTTGGCGAAGCTTTCCGTATCCCTGCCGATTTCCCTCTGATTGATATTGCTTTTTTTATGTTTGTGCAGGTATTCCACCGGATCTTCTAATGTCACGATATTGCATCGCCGGTTTGTATTGATAATGTCGATCAAGGTGCACATGGTTGTGGATTTTCCATGCCCTGCCGGACCGGATATAATGATCAGGCCCTGAGGCTTCATGGCGTAGTCTTTCAGCCATTCCGGCAGTTTGAGTTCGCTCATCGATGGCAGGTGGTCATACAGACGGCGGATGGTGATGGATATGGAACCGCGTTGCCTGTAAAAATTGATTCTGAACCGGCCCACATTCGGATATGTCGCCGCGATATCCAGGTCGTTGGTCTGCTGAAATTTTTCCCAGCCGGCATCATCGTTGGCCAGAAGCTCTCTGGCATATAATTCACAATCGGCAGGGGTCAGGGAGGCGGTCGCCAGCCGTTTGACCTGATTGCTGACTTTAATGGACGGGGGGACGCCGACGGTGAGCAGCATGTCCGTCGCGCCGGTTTTAACCAGATAGGACAGCAGGGATTCAATTTTCGGAGAAGCGTGAGATTCGCCTTTGTCTTCCATCGCAACATTTTTGATGGTTTCTCCCTTAAGGTCGTCTTCAAAATTGGAGGACAGAAGGTTCAGCGCGGCTTCCATCATAAAAAAAGGCACCACCACCGGTTTGATTTTTACTCCCATGGTGAATTCCAGGTCGCTGATCACCACAAAATCCTGGGGGCTGACCATGCCAAGCATCAGGGTATTGTTTTTTTTGGATATGGGCAGGATTTTATACTGTTTGATCTGGTTGAGGGGTATTAAATTAATAATTTCATGTGGAATATCGATGCCAAACAAGTTGATGTGGGGTACGCCGAATTTTTT
>DAIEHU010000163.1 GCA_027353395.1 Desulfobacteraceae bacterium | reverse complement strand
AAAGGGGCATACGAAGGTCTATTCCAAGGTTCTGGAACTGATCGGAAGACTTCGGGAAAAGTACCCGAAAGCCTCAAAGGTCTATGATGTGGAAGTGGTTGCCGAAAAAACCGAATCATCCGTAAAGTCGCTGATTGCCAAAAATATCATCTGGAAGAAGAAAGCGGCCTTTGAACAAAACGAGGCCCTTGACGGCTGCTATGTGCTTCGGACCGACCGGACCGACCTTGGCGACAGTGAAATCTGGCGGACCTACATGATGCTCACCCGGGTGGAAAGGGCCTTTCGCAGTTTAAAGTCGTCGCTGGGGCTCCGGCCGAATTTTCATCAAATAGAGCGCCGCGCCGATGCGCATCTGTTTATCTCGGTGCTCGCCTACCATATCCTGCATATCCTCGAGCACCGGCTCCGGCAGCACGGAGATCACCGGTGCTGGCAGACGATTTGCCAGGCGCTGTCCACCCATCAGCGGGTGACCCTTGAATATGATGTCAAAGAACAGCAGGAAGTCCGGCATTGCCACCTTCGAGTTTGCAGCAGACCCGAGCCGGAACACAGCATGATCTATCACAGACTCGGGCTCTCCGGCACACCCCTCGGTCGCCGGACGTATATAGCAAAATGAGTAGTGACCATAAACAACCGCAAAGGGCCGCGCCGTGATGCTTCGCGCTTTGAGTTGGCGAAGTTGGGTTAAATTCTGACTTTTTACGAAACCATCATCTTTGATTTGGACTTGGAATAAGTTCAGCACCGGCAAAATTTAGTTGGCTCCGGAAGCTGTCATCCACACCTTCAATCTCAATCCCCGGCGTCCAGGTCGCCAGTTCTGTTTTGCCTTTGTCCCCGGCGTTGCATACGCCAAAATTGATACCGAATTTTGTTCCGGCTGTGAGCGCCAGCGGCGATAGAAACGCTTTCGGCAGGGCCATTTCGTAGACAATAATTCCCGTGTCAAGGTTTGCGACAGCGGCTTTTATGCCAGACGCTTCTGCGTTAATCCGTTCCCCTTTCGCCCTGTTGTACAACGTCAGCCCGTTTTTTGTTCTGGATATTTCCAGTTGCAGGTCATCATTGCCGTTTTGCATCCGTTTCAGGGTGCGATCCAAGGCGATAAGAAGCGAATCATTCATAAAAATCATTGAATCGTCATAATTATTGGAGAAATTTTGATCATACACCCGTGCGCCGATATACAGGCGGTTGTCGTCATACGCGGTTAATATTTCCGCAATCGCCCGGTTGTTTTTTTCATCCCGCAGGACAACGGGTTCCGTCAGATTCCATTCTCCCAGGTTGCCGTCAATGGTTATGGCGTAATTGATTCTGGGTATGGCGAGTTCGCGATGAAATATCAAATCCTTGTTGAAAACGATGCGTGAGTTGTCATGTTGAAGCGAAAAAGCAAGGGATGGCATCGGGGCGGCATAGAACCGGTCGTTCAGCATCATTACATTAAATGCATAGGTTTCCGTTTTTCCGGGGGCGATGCGGATGGCGGCCTCCTCGGGATCGAGCTTGAAAAAATGCTTGTCGAATTTCCAGCGCGCGCTGCCGGTCATTATTTTGTGTGACGGATTGGTCAGCGTAATGGAAAAGGATTCGTTTTTCGTTGAGGCCGCCTTTTCCATGTTGATGATCATCTGGCCGACGTTCTGTTTTGCGAAATCGATATTTTTCGCCACATCCGCTTCGTCCTCGGTGAGCACCTCGCTTTCGGTGACAATGGAATGGGTCATTTTATCCCCATTCATATGAATGAGCATAAAATGAAAATCCCCGCCATGGTCCTGGTACCATTTGTTCAGTTCCGCCCCGCCCCCGCCGGTTATGAAATAGTCAATGCCGTCAATATGTTGCGTTGGCCCATAAGAATGTATATGCCCGCCGAAAACCGCTTTCACATGATATCGGCAAAACAGCGGATGCAGCTCGTTTTTCCAGAATTCATAATACTGGTTGTCAACCTGGGTCTGGCCTTTCCACCAGATGGGCAGGTGCATGAAGACAAAGGTGGTTTTCTGTTTTTCGGTTTCAATATCCCTTTTCAGCCATTGGAGCTGCTGATCGCTGATATATCCCCAGATGGCGTTTTCCGCATTGTCCAGCAGGATGAAGTGGCAGCCGTCATAATTGAATGAATAATAGGTGTTATGGAAGAGTTCTTTATATATCGCCTGGGCTTTTTCGGAAAAGATGTCGTGGTTGCCGGGCAACTGGTGGTAAGGGATTTTAATGGCCGCGATAATTTTCCGGTAATCTGACCATGCGGATTCATTCTCAGCGCCGCCGTAACCGAAAATAAAATCACCGCAATTAATGATAAAACTGGGGTCAAATGAATTGATATGATTGATTTGACGGGTAAAGTTCGCATAACTCGAAGTCCGGATAGGCGGCCGGGTGTCGCCGATGACCACAAAGGAAAAATCGGATGCGGACGCACTGGCGGCCAGAAGCAATATCAAAAAGGGGAGCCATTTTTTGCCGCCAATGTATTTTATTAATCCCGTCATGGTGATATCTTCCCGTAAATCATTTGTCGCTTCCTTTCAGACCCGCCTGCCGGTATATTTCCACAAGCCGCGCCGCGAGTTTTGGGTAATCATAATCAAAATGGTGGCCGCCAGGCAACTCCATCCGCTTGACGTCTGGCGTCGACAGGGTGGTGCATGCGGTTTCATCCTTTTCTTCCTGTCCATAAACGCAAAGAATTTTGTTCCCCTGGATGCGGCGGAGCTCTGGCAATATCGGAACCCCGCTATCGTCTTTTCCTATCCAGCCGGAGACATGTATTTCAAAATCAGCGGTGTCGCCCAACGCCAGCAGGACAAGGAGGGCGACGCTTTTTTGATCCTGCGCCGGCAGGCGGTTATATACTGCCGGAAGAAGATCGGCGCCAAAGGAATACCCGGCCAGCACGAAGTTTTTTGCCTTCCATGCGGCGCGGTAATGCGCCATAATGGCAGCCAGATCATCCGCTGCTTTTTCCGGGGTCGTGGCGCTCCAGAAATAGCGCAGCATATCCACGCCCACGACCGGATACCCACGCTTCGCCATTTCTCCGGCCACAGCCCGGTCCAGATCGCGCCAACCGCCGTCTCCCGAATAAAACAGAGTGACCGTTTCATTCGGATTGTGCGCGGGCACTTCCACAAGGGGCATGGAATCGATCCGGGCGCTGGTTTCTTCCGCGATGATGTTTCGTATTTCATTGACGGCGACGGTATCCAGGGGCGTGTCATAGGGAGCAATGACGGTCTGTGCGTTTTTTAACCCGCGAACAAATACCGCTGTATCGTCTTCCGGGGAGTCGGTCCACACGGCCATCCATTTTCCGAGGAGCGGAGGCGCGCTTGTCAGCACAGGGTGGCCATCCGTGATGGTTGACGTCAGCGGAGAACAGAGTCTGACGCTGTCCGGCAGTTGTATGGAGAAGCCGACGGACAGGTTCCTTGTCCCATCCCCGGATCGGGTCATGGCGGAGAGAAGCGGCAGCAGACCGCCATCGCCGATCCCGGCCAGGATGGACGGCTTATTTTTGGACGCGCCCGCCCATTTTGACAAAATTTCAAGCGGTTCTTTCATGCGTTCAGGACTCAGGCAATGATTGGCCCCGCCGGACAGCGCCTGAATAGCGCGGGCCGTGTCGATTACGGCGGCGGCGGCCCCGGTTTTGGCGATGCGGTATGCCAGATCATTGGCATGGAATTGTTTTGTGTCAACAAAAATCACCGCCAGATCATGATATGTGATGAGGGGCCGGGAGATGGCGATTTCGCCGTAGGCGTCATCTGAAAGGACATCCTGTAACACCGGGAAATTTTTATCAGCGGCCATCCAGACCAAACCGGCCGCCAGGAGAATGATTGGTAAGGTCAGTAATCCGCGTTTTGCGTGCTTTTTAATGGATATCATTATATAACTATCTTATTTTTATATTAATAATAACTTTTTTTAAACAAATTGCCCTGGAATAAGCCGGAAGCGCGGCCGGGAGATTCTTCTCCTGGTGGCCACCTTTTTGATTGCCAAATGGATGCGGCCTGGGGTAAACGGATGGTTACTTTATAACGTAGCCCATAGGTGACATTTTGAAAAAACGCCCCATAACCTTAACTTATGTCCTTTTTTATATTCTGTTTTCACCCGATACCTGGCGGATTCTCATGGGAATCGTTTTCGCCGGGTTGCTGTCGCCCCTGATTTTTACGCCCGGAATTCATCTTTCAGGCCGGGTGGTCATTTATATCATGATGGCGGGCATCGGATATTCCGCCACCGGGGTTCCCGCCCGCTGGATCACCGGGATGTTCAAGAAGCTGATTCTCGGGGACAAACGGCCTTCATGGCATTAAATTACGAGTTGATGAACATAATTCCAATTCGCATTCAAGCGGCATCCGCGTTGGCTGCGGCATCGGCTCCTCAACTTACAAAAGCCGCCTTGATGTCATCTTGAATGCAAAATGGAATAAGATCATTTTTCAATCCGTAATTCGTAATTTTCACCTCGACGTGGTGGCCAGCTTCAGGGCCAGCCCCACAAACACCGCGCCAGCAACCCGGTTCATGATTGTCTGGGCTTTTTCATTTTTGATGAGCCATTGCCCCAGGCTTCCCGCCATCCATGCAATACCCCCGAAAACCACCACGGTCGCCGCGATAAACACTCCGCCAAGGCATATGAGCTGAAGGGTCAGGGCGCCCCGGGCCGGGTCCGCGAACTGGGGCAGAAACGCCAGAAAGAAAATCGAAACCTTGGGGTTGGTGACGTTCATGATGATGCCTCTTTGGTAGAGCTTGCCAAATTTCAGCCGCCCGTTGGCTCCCGCCTTGATGGCCGTTGCCGAGGCGCGGAATGCCTGCCAGGCGAGATACAAAAGATATCCCGCGCCGGCGAGTTTCAATACCGTGAAGGCAAGGGCGGATGCCTGAAAAATGACAGCCACGCCGAACGCCACGGCAGTGGTGTGAACCAGCAGGCCCGTGCACAGTCCGAGCGTGACGACAAATCCGGAGGCTTTGCCGTGCATGGCGGACTGGGTCAGCACGAAAATATTGTCCGGGCCGGGGGCCAGGGCCAGCAGCACCGACGCCATGCCAAATGTCAGAAGGGTTTCAAGAGAGAGCGTGATGTTTTTCCTTTCTCACCACAGAGATCACAGAAAAGCCCCTTATTTTAAATGAGTCGTCTTTTGGGCTTATTGCGTTCGCTATGGGTGATTTGATTTTTATGGAATGGATTTTTGGGCTATTTCGTCATTGTTATTTAGCGTATTTTTAAACTAATCATATAGTTATATTAATAGTTCCGGATTGTAAATCCGTCCTCCCGTCATCGCATATTCCTTCAAGACCGCCGCCGCCGCATCCCGCATCACGTCCTGTTTCACATCAATGCCTCTCTGGTTTAAAGCCTCCGTCCAGCCAGCCGGTTTGGGGCCCTCGTCAAAACCAATGGCTTCCGCATCCGCGCTCCGGGCGCCGCATACCAGAACCCGGATTCCCGACCAGGGAATGGCTCCAAAGCACATGGCGCAGGGCTCGGTGGAGGCAAACAGCGCAAAACAAAATTTTCCGCCGCCGCTGAGATCATAACGGCCAAGAGTCTGCTGGGCCAGGGCGATGGCCATTATTTCCGCATGAAGGATGGAACAGTTGGATGATGTCACGGTATTGACGCCCGGCGTGATCAATCGTCCGCAATCGTCAAACACCGCTGCACCGAACGGTCCGCCGGTCCCGTGAAGAATGTTTTGCCGCGAGAGCTCCACCACAAACGCCATCCGCTCTTCCATGTCCGGGAAGATTCGGGGCGCGTCGTCCATCAGAGAACGGGCCCAATCGGGCAGGCGGATAATGACTTCAGGCAGTTTCATGGATACTTCAGGTTTTTAATGCGATCAATGAAAAAGAACCCGTTCTTCGCCCACCGGCAGGGTATTTACGGCGAATGCCCCGCCCGCTTTAGCCATGGCGGCCCAGAATTCATGTAAGTTCACCCCGATAAGCGGTGAAACATCCTTTCCGACCGGTCCGAACAGATCGTCAAAATGAATGGGGATGACGGTTGCCGGATGCAGGGGGGTGAGGACATGAGTGATAAGGGATGCGGTGTCCTTGCGCCCGCCAAGGCTTAAGAACACCACATCCGCCGCGGACTCTTTAAAAATGTCCGGCTTGACGCCCGGACTGCCGTAATGCAGCAATGCCCCCTTGGGGTGTTTCAGAAGAATGGCGTAGACCCCGCCTTCCCGGTAAGCGGAAGCGGGCGCGGGCGTGCGAAGTGGCTGCTTGATGTTTCCCGGCCAAGGAATTCTCCCGAACAGCGCCGGGCTGTGAACGCTTTTT
>DAIEHU010000162.1 GCA_027353395.1 Desulfobacteraceae bacterium | reverse complement strand
ATTTTCATGAAAATTTCAACGAAAACAACCGTGAGGAAACGTTTGGCAGGATTTATGGGTGGATGGGGACGATTGTCCCGCTTTGATTCTGTTTAAGGGGCCGGGTTGATGGGCGTTCTGAAAATAATGACATGGGCTGATCCGCATCCTGTGAAAATGTATCATTCCTCCACAAATCCTGCTTTTCGGAGGATGCTGTTTGCATACGCCGCTGGGGCGATGATCGGATATTCCCTGTTTATCGCGATTCTTCTCCCGTGCGTTGGCGGACACCCGTGGGCGTTTCCCGAATTTTACAAGAAATTCGTCTGAAACGGCCAGACGCAGGTTCCGGAGCAGTTTACTTCCGCCACATTCGGATACGACGGGCAATTTTATTTTTTTTATCGTCATGATTGTTGCTTGGCAGGCATGGGCAGGATGAAGCCATCCATGCCCTGGCCTCATCCTCTTTCCATTCCCGGCGCTATATTACAAAACCGGTATATTGATCGTGATATAATCATTACGCGGCGCTTTCTTCCCGGGCTGAATAATAGTCTGTCTGCATGTTTTTCACATCCCGGGTGGCGCGGCGGTATCCGATGATTCCTGCGCCGGTCATCGCCAGGCTTCCCATCGCCAGAACGCCGTCGAAAACTGACCACCATGACAGGCCAAAGGTGCGGAAAAAAGCGATGGCGATGGAAAAAAACGCCAGGCCGGTCCGGATGAGAGCCAGATGGGTTCTCCCCTGGGCCATGGATGTCCGGATGTTGGACAGGATCGTCCGTGAGGCGGCCAGGGTGGTGCGTTTTACGGAATACTGGGTGCGGTTCAAGGCCATTTTGTTGCGCTGTTCCGCTAAGCCGGTTCTCGTGCGCGATAAGTCGGTCCGCAAAACCGCCAGATCCGTCCTCTGGCCGGCCAGTCCGGAACGTTCCCGCGACAGGTCCGTCCGGATGACGCCCAATTCGGTGGATTTGGTGGAAAGGCGTGTCTGTTCGCGGACGAGGCCGGTACGTTCCCTGGCCATGTCGGTTTGCTGAACGGATAGGCTGTTGGTCAGCTCGCTGTGATCCAGCATGTCCGAGGTGGTTTGGGTGCGCTGTTTTTCTAAAGCATGGATCGATTTATCGATTTCGGCGCTTTCCATTTGAATCTCGATGGAGCGGGCCAGCAGCGACTGAATGGCGCTTAATGTCGCGGCGATTTCATCGTGAAATTTTTCTTCATCCATCTTTGAATTCCTTTTGCGTCATGGCTTTAAAAAGGGCGATGGGAAAGAGCAGCCCTTATAGTTTCAATGGATTTTCAATTTCAAGTTGGGGGGAATATCCGGTGATGTATTGGATGGCATCAACGCCTGGAACGGATTTGGCGATTTCTATGACGGTTTCAATTTCAGGGGCGTCCAGATAGGGGCCGATGAGGCGGATGCCGTCTTTTTTGTCCACCACGGCCCGGATCTCGATGGTGGATGTCCGGGTATCCGTTACCAGCGCTTCTTCGATGGTGGTGGCAAGATACAGGCGGTCGACCTCGGCCCTGGACTCGGGCGTCGCCTGAAAATCCGGCTCTTTCAGCAGGTTTTCGATAATGCCGCAGGCTGCATTCAGTGTCATATGCCCCATGTTCAGGGTAAGATCATACAGCATGGTGTTCCGGATGTCCTGAGCATACATGAACCGCGCCCATTTCACCCGCTGATCGTCCTTTTCACGGATATATTCACCGGCCTTTTCTTCATCACATCCCAGGCGCTGCATGGTCATTTCCATCCGCATGTTCATTGGCGCTTCGATGCGGACCCGGATAAAATGGCACAGGGACGGCAGGAGCAGATGGCTTGAATATCCGTGATACACCAGATTGTCATGGCGGATTTCCTCCAGCATGGCTTGGCGCAAAAGCACGATATAGGGCCAGCGAAGTTCGCTGAACTGGGCATAGGCCGAAGTGGCTGACGCCAGCTTCTCCACGATCCGGGTAGCAAGTTCTCCATGCTGATTTACGATTTTTTCCAGGTCTTCCACTGAAATGCAGCGGACTCCAGTGTGGTCATGCAGGCAATCCACCAGGCGGTGAACCCCGGCCATGGTTCCTCGTGAAATAAAAATAACCGGCATTGATGCCTCCATTTGATGAGATGGTTGCAGGTTGATTCGTTAATCCGCGGCGTCATGCCGGGCGATGGATGTCTCAGCCCGGCGGATGCTGGTGCCGGGAAGTAACCCACCGGATGGTGCCGCTGTTCCCGTTGATGATCGTGGAATGGGAAGCCGCTCCACTGGCGTGATATTTGACGTCACGCGGGAAAGCGTCTCCGCTGCCGACGAGGGTTTCCGCTGTCAGGATGCCCCTGAGATCCTTGCCGTAAGCCATTATGGCTGACCGTTCCTCCTCGCTCTGGGAATTCAGCCGCCCAGGGCGCGTTTGAGCTTTCACCTTAAGCTCCCAGATACGCGGCCCTGACCCTGGGATCGCTCAACAATTTCCCGCCGCCGCTCATGATCACTGAGCCGGTCTCCAGAACATAGGCCCTTGAGGCCAGGCGCAAGGCCATATTGGCGTTCTGCTCCACCAGCAGTATGGTGGCGCCATTGAGATTGATTTCCGCAATCACCTTGAATATTTCGCGCACCAGCAAGGGCGACAACCCCATGGACGGTTCGTCCAAGAGCACCAGTTTTGCCCGGCTCATCAGCGCCCGTCCCACAGCCAGCATCTGCTGCTCACCGCCGGAAAGCGTTTCTCCCAACTGATGGCAACGTTCCTTGAGCTGTGGGAAAGTCGTATAAACCCGGTCGTAATCCGTAGCGATCTCTTGTTTATCCCCACGCTGCCATGCGGCCAGACGAAGATTTTCCTGCACCGTCAGGTTGCCGAAAATCCCCCTTCCTTCCGGCACCTGGGAAATTCCCAGGTCGACAATTTTGTGGGCCGGAATCTTCTGTAAATCCTGATTGTTAAATAGGATATGGCCGGTATAGGGAATCAGGCCGGAGATGGCCTTCAGGATGGATGACTTGCCCGCGCCGTTCGCCCCGATCAGCGTCACAATTTCCCCGCGCCGGACGGTAAAGGAAACCCCCTTGACCGCCTTGATATGGCCGTATGAGACCTGAAGATCCCGCACTTCCAGCAAAATGTCGCGATGCATGTTCATCCCACGGGCTCCTCGCCCAGATAGGCTTCCAACACCTTGGGGTTGTTCTGAATTTCATGCGGGGAACCTTCGGCCAGGGTAGCCCCGAAATCCAGCACCAGGAGCCGCTCGCAAATCCCCATCACCAGCTTCATCTGGTGCTCGATGAGCAGAATGGTCAGGTCAAACTGCCGCCTGATCCACCCGATCAATTCCATAAGCTGGTCTATTTCATTGGGATTCATGCCTGCTGCCGGTTCATCCAGAAGCAGCAGCTCCGGGCCGACGGCAAGGGCCCGGGCGATTTCCAGGCGGCGCTGCAAGCCGTAAGGCAGGTTATCGGCGGTTTCTGTCGCCAGATGATCGATTTTAAGCATGGCCAGGAGTTCCATGGAACGGTTAATGATGCGCCGTTCCTCACGGCGGTAGCGCCCCACATGAAACACGGCCTCCAAAGGCCGGTAGGCAATTTGCGAATAATGGGCGATGCGCACGTTGTCAAGCACCGACAGATCCTTAAACAGGCGGATGTTCTGGAAAGTTCTGGAAATCTGCATGGCGGTGATCTGGTGCGGCGTCTTGCCGATCAATTCCGCGCCGCCAAACCGGATGCTCCCTTTGCCCGCCCGGTAAACCCCGGTCAGGAGATTGAAGATGGTGGTCTTGCCCGCGCCGTTGGGGCCGATAATGCCCATCAATTCACCCGGTTCAAGGGTCAGATTAAAATCGTCCACCGCGCAAAGGCCGCCGAAATAATGGCTGACGCCTCTTGCTTCAAGCAGGCTCATGAATATTGTCCTCCGGCGCGGCTGGATGCCCGGCCTCCAAATCCAGCCGGGGTATAAACCAGGAAAATTCCTTTAGGCCCATGATCCCGTGGGGCCGGAAGAGCATCAGCAACACCAGCAGCAGCGGCATGATGACCATCCGCCAGACACCCAGGTGCTGGATGAAGTGCTGGTTTACGGGGTTAAAAATAACATCCGGAAGAAAGGCCAGAATTGCCGCCGTGTTGGAAGGCCTTAGCAGTTCAAGAAGCACGGTAAAAAGAACCGCGCCGAGAATGGAGCCGCCGATGGAAGCAATGCCTCCCAAATAAACCATAATCAGGATATCGGTGGTCTTGATGATATCAAATACCCGTGGGCTGATGAACTGCAGGACATGAGCGAACAAGGCCCCCGCCACCCCGGCGAAAAACGCGGATACGGCAAAGGTCAGAATTTTCACCCGCTGGGTGTTGACGGTCATCAACTCGCTTGCAATTTCATCCTCCCGGATGGCCAGAACGCCCCGGCCGTATTTCGAATATACAAAATTGCGAATCACCCAGACCGAGAACACAACCCAGAAATACGTCCAGGGAAGCGTTGTCAGCTTGCGGATGCCGGGCAGTCCGCGCGGCCCGCCCAGATAGTCGATATTCTCGATGACGGATTTGACGATCATTAAAAAAGCAAGGGTGATGATGGCCAGATAATCCCCCCGTATCCTGAAGGAGGTCACCGAAACCAGGAGCGAAAAAAAACCTGCCGCCAAACCGCCTGCCATCACCGCCAGCGGAAACAGCCAGGGATGATCCATCACCGGAAGCACCCGCATGGTAAGTAGCGCGGCCGTATAGGCGCCGATGGACATGAAACCGGCATGGGCCAGGGAGAATTCCCCCATATACCCGTTCACGAGATTCAGGCTGACGGTCAGAATAATGTTGATTCCCACATACATCATGACCAGTTGAATGTATTTATTGAAAAGCGCGTATTCCGGAACGGCGAATGAAGTCCCCAGACCGGCCACCACCAGCACGGGCATCAGCCACCGCTGGCCGGCTGTCTTTTTCCAGCTGTTTTGAATCATTGGAATCATACTTTTTGTGTTCTCGGCTTGCCCAGGATTCCGTAGGGCCTGATGATGATCAAGAGAAGCAGCAGGGTGAAGGCGACAAAATCCCGGTACGTGGAGGGGAAAAACGCCACCACCATGATTTCCACCGTTCCCAGAATAAACGATCCGATTACCGCGCCCCGGATATTGCCGATGCCGCCCACCACGGCGGCGATAAAGGCTTTCCAGCCCACCATGATGCCCATATAGGGGTCGATCACCGGGTATGCCAGTCCGTACATGGTGCCTGCCGCGCCGGCAAGCCCCGCCCCCAGGGCGAAAGTGATGGAAATGATGAAGTCCACCGGCACGCCCATCAGGGGCACATAGGTTTTATCCCATGAAATGGCCCGCATGGCCATGCCCACCGGCGTCCGGTAGACGATATAATCCAGAAAAAACATTAAACCAATGGATAACAGGATGATGATGAGCTGCAGCGAGGAAAAGGTGACGCCTCCCAGGGCCCACGTGATATTTTTCAGCAGCGGCGGTATCACTTTGGGATAGGGAGCCAAAGACAGGGTGAAATTCTCAATGAAAATCCCCACGCCCAGGGCGGTGATAATGGCGGAAACCCTGGGCGCCTGGCGAAGTGGCTTATACGCCAGACGCTCGATGGCCACCCCCAGAAAGGCGGAGCCGATCATGGACAGCAAGAGCGCCGGAAGGAAGGACAGCCCAAGGAAGGCAGCCGCCATGAAGCAGCAGAAAGATCCCACCATGAACACATCGCCGTGGGCGAAATTGATCAGGTTGATGATCCCGTACACCATCGTATAGCCCAGGGCGATCAGGGCGTATATGCTGCTCAGTTGCAGCGCGTTCAGAATTTGCTGAAGCCAGTATGCCATTTTTAAGGAGTGGCGTTGGAATGATAAACAAACTTTCCGCCCTTGATTTGCCGGATGACAACGCTCTTGATGGGATCGCCGGAGCCGGCCAGAAACTTCATGTCGCCGGTAACGCCCTGGTAGCCCGGCAGGGTGGAGAGGGCGTTGCGCACCGCTTCACGGTCCGCTTCACCGGCGTTGGCGATGGCCTTGAAAAGCATGCCAAAGGAATCATAGGTCAGCGCGGCCACATCATCGGGCACCGCGCCATAGATTTTCCGGTATTTCTCGATAAATGCCTTGGCGACCGGCGTGGCGTTATCTTCGGCATAGTGGGTGCTGAAGTAATAGCCTTCCAGTTCATTGGCGGCCAGTTTGAGCAGCTCGCTGCTGCCCCAGGAATCACTGCCCAAAAACGGCGCGGTAATGCCCAAGCGGTGGGCCTGCTGCACCTGCAAGGGAACCTCGCTGTAATAATTGGGCAGGAATATGACATCCGGATGGGCG
>DAIEHU010000161.1 GCA_027353395.1 Desulfobacteraceae bacterium | reverse complement strand
ATGAATTGAAATCATGAATGCTGTTCGTTGTTTATTCCATTATTATTGATGGAAAAATAACGTTTACGCCTATTGACACTGTTATTTTTTTTTAGTACTCATGTATGAACTTTTTTGTCCGCCGTTCATGATGCGTCCGTCATTGCGCCATTGGAAGATGGATCGCCACATCAACATAATTTCATCATTGTTAATGGATCCTTCAATTGAACGGATCCAGTTTTCTGGAGGATGTTATGGATTTGAAGCGCAGCCTGGAAGCCGGAGATTTTGTCATTATCGCGGAAATGGAGCCGCCGAAAGGGGTGGATGTCGCCGTAATGGTCGCAAACGCGGCGAAAGTCAAAGAAGAGGTCACCGCGTTCATGGTGCCCGAAATGAGCAACGCGGTCATGCGCATGAGCGCTCTGGGAGGCGCTATGGTGCTTTCCGGAAACCGGATGGACACCATTATGCAGATCTGCTGCCGGGACCGCAACCGGATCGCCCTGCAGGCCGATCTTTTGGCTGCGTCCGCATGCGGTGTCCGGAATATCATGGCGGTTACCGGTGAGGCGCCCAGCTTTGGCGATCATCATCAAGCAGCCGCCGTTTATGACATCACCCTGGATGATCTTTTAACAGTTATCCAGGGGCTTCAGGCAGGCCGTGACATGGCGGGTATCGAACTGACAGGCTCCCCCGAATTTCTGGTGGGCGCGACCCTCAATACCGGGCTGCAAGGCAGCGACATGTTCCCGGAAATCGAATCCATGAAACACAAAATCGACGCCGGGGTCCGGTTTTTCATTACCCCTCCGCTGTTCGATATCTCCGCCATCGAACCGTTTATAAACGAAATCAAAAAAATAAAAACAGCCGCCCCGGTTCATATCATTCCCACGGTGGTGCTCCTCAAATCCCTGGGCATGGCCCGGTATATGGCTAAAAATATGAAACATATCCGCATTTCAGACACGCTCATCAAACGCATCCAGAATGCCCCGGACAAGGTTCGGGAATGCATCCGGATCGCGTCCGAGACGGTCGCGGGCATCAAATCCAAGGGGTTCGGCGGCGCTATGATTTCCACAATGGGTTGGGAAGACCGGCTGCAAGATATTATTCACGGCATCTAATTTCAGGGAGAACGGAATGGATCAGAAACCCGAATCTGCGAAGATTTCATCCAAAAGCGATACCGTCGGCGCGGCCATGGTGGTTGGCGCCGGCATTGCGGGCATGCAGGCGGCCATTGATCTGGCCAATTCAGGATATTATGTTTATTTATTGGAAAAATCATCGGCCATCGGCGGGCTCATGTCGCAACTGGACAAGACATTTCCCACCAATGACTGCGCCATGTGAGTCATCTCACCCAAACTGGTCGAGGTCGGCCGGCATTTAAACATTGAGCTCAGAACCGGAACGGAAATTCTCGCCTTAGACGGCGAGCCTGGCAATTTCAAGGCGAAAATCCGGCAGGAAGCCAGGTATGTGGACCTTTCCAAATGCACAAGCTGCGGGGAATGCGCAAAAGTTTGCCCAATCGAGGTTTTGAACGAACAGGACCGGGGTCTGTCCATCCGCAAGGCGGTTTACAAAAAATATCCCCAGGCCATCCCCGGCGCTTTCGCCATCAGCAAGCGCGGCACCGCGCCCTGCAAGGCCACCTGCCCGGCACACGTCAGCATTCAGGGCTATATCGCCCTGATCCATCAGGGGAAATACGCGGAAGCCCTGAAACTGTTCAAACAGGACCATCCGTTTCCCGGCATCTGCGGACGGGTCTGCCACCATCCCTGCGAAGGCATCTGCACCCGGGGCGATTATGACGAGCCCTTGGCCATCCGTGAACTGCACAGGTTTCTGGCGGACTGGGAAAATACCCAGGAATCGTCTTTTGCGCCGCAGGTTCCCGAAAAGCGTAATGAAAAAGTCGCCATCATTGGTTCCGGGCCCGCGGGTCTGGCGGCCGCTTATTTCCTGGCCATCCAGGGTTACGGCGTCACCATATTCGAAAAACTGCCGGTAGCCGGCGGCATGATGGCCGTGGGTATCCCCGAATACCGGCTGCCCCGCCGCATCCTGAAAAATGAAATTGAAACCATTGAAAAGATGGGAGTGGCCATTCAGACAGGGGTTACCTTCGGCAAGGACATTACCTTGGACAGCCTTAAAGCCGACGGATTTTCCGCCGTGTTCATGGCCATTGGCCTGCATGGGGGAAGACGGCTGGGAGTTCCCAACGAAGACGCCCAAGGCGTGCTTCAGGGAGTTGATTTTCTCCGGGACGTGGCTCTGGGCAATCCGGTTTCCATCGGCAAGGATGTCCTGGTCATCGGCGGCGGCAACGTGGCCATTGACGTGGCCCTGTGCGCCAAACGCAAGGGCGCGGAAAACGTGACCCTGGTCTGTCTGGAACCCAGGGACAAAATGCCGGCCTGGGAGCACGAAATCCGGGAAGCCCTGGAAGGCGATATTAGAATCGTCAACAGCTTCGGGCCCAAGGATTTTTTTATCGACGCATCCAACCGGGTGTCGGGCATCGAATTCAAGACCTGCACGGCGGTATTTGACGAGAACGGCCGATTCAACCCCAGCTATGACGAGTCCGCCTGCCAGGCGTTCTTCGGGGACACCATCATTGTGTCCATCGGACAAAGCACAAACCGGGAATTTATCAGTGAGCAGGGCATTGAATTGACCCGTGTGGGCGGCCTTGCGGGAGACCCGGTCACGCTACAGACGCCCATCCCCTGGGTATTTGCCGGCGGGGATGCGTTTTACGGTCCCAAATCCGTGGTGGACGCGGTGGCCTGCGGCAAGGAAGCCTCGGAAAGCATCCACCGGTTCATCAATGGCCTGGATTTGCGCGCAAACCGTGAAAAAACATGGGAATACGAAAAACCGGATGTGGCGGCTGAGCCATTGAAGCCGCGCACAACGGTGAGGTGCCTGGAGCCCGCCGCCCGCGAATGCAATTTTCTGGAAGTGTCCTTCGGTTACAATGAAACTGAGGCGAAAAAAGAAGCGGACCGGTGCCTCAAATGCGGCATCTGCTCGGAGTGCTACCAATGCGTGGATGCCTGCCTGGCCAAGGCCATTGACCATTCCCAGAAAGCCATCGAGCAAACCGTTGAGATAGGCTCTGTCATCTTATGTCCGGGAAATGATGTATTTGACCCGTCCACCCTGGATGATGTTTATCATTACAAAACCAGCCCCAATGTCCTCACCAGCCTGGAATTCGAGCGCATCCTGTCCGCATCCGGCCCCACCATGGGCCATCTGGTGAGGCCGTCTGACAAAAAGGAGCCCGAACGCATCGCCTGGCTCCAGTGTATCGGCTCCAGGGACAACAACCGGTGCGGCAACGGCTATTGCTCATCCGTATGCTGCATGTACGCGGTCAAGGAAGCCATGATCGCCAAGGAGCATTCCAAGACCCCTCTGGATACCGTGATTTTCAATATGGACATCCGGACCTTCGGCAAGGATTATGAAAAATATTATCTCCGGGCTAAAAACGACGATGGCGTGCGTTTTGAAAAATCCAGAATTCATACGATTGATGAAATCGGCGACTCCGGGAATCTGCGCCTCCGGTACGCGGACGAGTCCGGCGCCATCCGGGAGGAAGAATTCGACATGGTGGTGCTGTCCGTGGGCCTTCAGTCATCGCCTTCCGCCATTCACACGGCAAATCTTCTGGAGATTGATCTGGACAAAAATAATTTTGCAATCACCCATCCGTTTACGCCCGTGGAAACCAGCCGGCCCGGCGTTTTCGCCTGTGGTGTTTTCCAGGGGCCCAAGGACATCCCTTCCTCCGTCACCGAAGCCAGCGCCGCAGCCTGTGCGGCGGGCCGGTACATGGCTGAAGCCAGAGGCACCCGCATACGCCAGGTGGTGATTCCCGATGAGATTGATGTGAGCGGTGAGCCCCGCGTCGGCGTGTTTGTGTGCGACTGCGGCATCAATATCGCAGGTATTGTGGATGTGCCGGGAGTCCGGGAATATGCAACCACCCTGCCGGGCGTGGTTTATGCGGGGGAAAACCTGTTCACGTGCAGCCAGGACGCCCAGGATCAGATGAAGGAAATCATCAAGGAGCACCGTCTTAATCGCATCGTGGTCTCCTCCTGCACCCCTAAAACCCATGAACCCATTTTTATGGACACCCTGGAAAAATGCGGCTTGAACAAATATTTGTTTGAAATGGCCAATATCCGCAACCAGGATTCCTGGGTCCATTCCGGATCGCCGGAAGCAGCCACCCAAAAAGCCAAAGACCTGATCAGAATGGCGGTGGCCCGGGCAGCATCCCTCAAACCCCTGTATGAGCGCCGGATTCCGGTCACCTACCGGGCGCTGATCGTGGGCGGCGGCGTGGCCGGCATGAACGCGGCCATCGGCCTTGCTGATCAGGGTTTTGAGGTGGTGCTGGTGGAAAAAGAGGCGGAACTGGGCGGCCTTGCCAACCGGCTTACCAAAACCATTGAGGGAGCAGATATCGGAGCATACATCGCGCGACTGACGGAAAGGGTCAAAAACAACCCCAAAATCCAGGTATTGACCCAGTCGCTCATCGTGAATTTCTCCGGGTTCAAGGGCAATTTTAAAACGGAAGTTTTGGTGGGTCCCGGCATGTATGAGCGCAAAATCGATCACGGCGTCATCATTCTGGCCACCGGCGGCACGGAATATTCGCCAAAAGAATACCTCTACGGGCAGCATCCGGGCGTCATGACCCAGATCGAGCTGTCCGAGCGCCTTGAAAAGGACGGGACCGCAAATCTTGACCAGGTTGTCATGATTCAGTGCGTGGGCTCCAGAAACGAAGAAAATCCCAACTGCTCCCGGATCTGCTGCCAGGCCGCCATCAAAAACGCCATCCATATCAAGGAACTCAGTCCCGGCACCCAGGTGTTTATCCTCTACCGCGACATCCGCACCTACGGGCTCATGGAAAAATATTATACCAAGGCCCGGGAGCTGGGGGTGTTCTTCTTCCGGTTCAAGGAAGCGGACCCGCCGGAGGTCATCCAGTCGAATGATGTGCTCACCGTCACCTTTACCGATCATATTCTGGGCCGGAAACTCTCCGTGGACACGGACATTCTGGCCTTAAGCGCGGGGGTCCGGGCCGAGGACACCGAGGAACTTGCATCCATCATGAAGCTGGGCCGGAACGCGGAAAATTATTTTATCGAGGCCCATGTCAAGCTCCGGCCCGTGGAAATGGCCACCGAGGGCATTTTTGTCTGCGGCACGGCCCACAGCCCGAAGCTGATCACGGAAACCATTGCCCAGGCCCAGGCCGCGGCATCCCGGGCCACCACCTTTCTAAGCCAGCCGTTCCTAACCCTGTCGGCGGTCACGGCCCGGGTGGACCAGGAAAAATGCGCGTCCTGCCTGATCTGTGTCCGGACCTGTCCGTACAATGTTCCCCGGATCAACGAGGAAGGCGTCAGTTACATCGACGACGCCCTGTGCCAGGGTTGCGGGGCCTGCGCCGCCGAATGCCCGGCCAAGGCCATTGAACTCAACTGGTATGAAGATGAACAACTGATGAGCAAGGTGGACGCCTTGCTGGAGGGAGTGCTATGAGCCAGGAATTTGAGCCCGTTATTCTCGCCTTCTGCTGCAATTACTGAGGGTATTCCGCCGCGGACCTGGCAGGTTCGATGCGACTGAGTTATCCCGCGAGCATTAAAATCGTCCGTGTGCCCTGCACCGGAAAGGTCGATGCGATTCACATGCTGCGCGCTTTTGAAAAAGGCGCGGACGGCGTGTGCGTCATCGGCTGCATGGAAGGCGACTGCCATTTTAAAGCCGGAAACTTCAGGGCCCGCAAGCGGACGGAACAGGTGGCGAAAATTCTCGACACCATCGGCATCGGCGGCGGACGGGTGAAAATGTATAATCTCTCATCCGGCGAAGGCCCGACATTCGCCCGGTACGCCAATGAGATTCATGGAATCATTATGGAACTGGGGCCCAACCCCATCAAATTAAAAAAGGATAAGGCCGCGTAAGTGCCCGTATAGAATTACGGATCAAGCAAGATAAACAACGGAAAAGTACAGCATATGAGGTTGGCCTTGGATATAAACTTGTTTTCCATTTTATTGGATATCGGCTTGTAAACATGGAAAATTCGGCATGACTTTTTTCATGTTGCCTATCTCAATATTAGAATAAATGGAAAGTTTTCCACCTATCCAAACTTTTGTTTGTCATTAACAGATCAACCTAAAAGAGACAAAGCTCGATGGACATCCTTAATCAATTGATAACATTTGGTCAAGAATGTAGATACACTCTGCCTAATATTAACAGGGTTGCTTTCCGACAATACTCAAATCGCATTATTCAATACGCACAAGAAAACAATATAACTGC
>DAIEHU010000160.1 GCA_027353395.1 Desulfobacteraceae bacterium | reverse complement strand
GATGAGCGGTGCCATCTTCTCGGTGAATTCATGTCCTGGGGCGGGCAAACCAAACGTAAATACACCCGTAAAGCGTTTTTCAGGCCGGTTCCATTTACCTTAAACGGCCGTCTGTATCACGGGAATACCAAAAACATCAGCATGGGTGGGGTATTCATTGAATTCAAGGACGCCAAAACCCAGTTTTCAATGGGTGACGCCATCAAAATGAATATAGAACACCCCGAAACCTTTCAGCATTTCAATGTGAACGGCAAAATCGTCCGCATTGGGAAGGAAGGTTTCGGGGTTAAGTTTGATGAGACCATCTAAAAGTTTATCACAGGCATGATCTAAGCTTCAGTGTTCCCATACATGCTTTCAATTTCTCTGGCGTATTTTTCATTCACAATCCTGCGTTTCAGCTTCATGGTTGGGGTCAGCTCCTCTCCTTCTATGGACAATTCCTGGGGCAGAATGACAAATTTCTTAATAGTCTGCACCCTGGCCAGGGTTTTGTTCACGGCATCCACCTTGGCCTGAAGGTAGGCTCTAAACTTTTCACATTGTGCAGCATCCGCAGCGTTTTTCGCCGGGCTGCCGGCAATGACCGCTTCGGATTCGATTTTCTCCGGATCCAGCGTAAACAGGGCGGTTAAATAGGGCCGCCGGTCCCCGATCACCACCGCCTGGCTGATTACTGGAATGCCTTTGAGTTTGCCCTCAATGAGCTGAGGCGGAATATTTTCTCCACCCGCCGTGATAATCAGTTCTTTTTTCCGGTCCGTGATTTTCAGGAATCCCCGGTGATCGATCTGGCCCACATCCCCGGAATGGAGCCACCCATCCGCATCAATGGTCTCCTTCGTGGCAGCCTCATTCTTGAAATAACCTTTAAATATATGGCGGCCCCGTATGAGCACTTCGCCATCTCCGGCAATCGACAGTTCTGAACCCAGAAGCGCCGGCCCGGCCCACCCGGTTTCATATTGAAACGGCTCGGGCAGAGATACGGTCGCCGGTCCCGTGCACTCGCTCATGCCATAGACTTCCGTCAGTGGAATTCCTAAACTTAAGAAAAATTCCAGGGTATCCATGGCGATGGGAGCAGCAGTGGAGATAAACACCCGGCAGCGGTCAAAGCCCAGTTTTTCCCTGACTTTGGAAAACACCAATTGATTGGCCAAACCATACAAAAATGGCATGGATTTTCCCTGTTGATGAGCGCGTCCACCGGCCAGTCCCTGTTTTCGCGCCCAGGCAGCGATCTTTTTCTTGAGCAGCGGATTGGCAGCCCCGGCAGCCACCATTTTGGCCTGAATTTTCTCCCACACCCTGGGTACGCCCACAAAAATCGTGGGTCGGATTTCCGTCAGGTTCTCGCCAAGTTTATCCAGAGATTCAGCAAACCATACCGTCGCACCCATTACATAAGGACTATGCAGGCTGACCACCTGTTCGGCAATATGGCTCAAAGGAAGGTAGCTGACAATCTGGTCATCCGCCCCCGCCGAAATGCTTTTAATCACTTGTTTGGCCACCCATACGATATTATCATGGGTGATCATGACTCCTTTGGGATTGCCGGTAGTTCCTGACGTATAAATCAGTGTGCAGCAATCATCCGGCTTCTGAAGCCGTATCCGCAGATTGAGGTCGTCTTCGGAAACAGCCTGGGCCAGTTTCGCCAAATCCGCCCAGGCATAAACATTTTCATCCGGATCGGAACCATTCATCAGCACGATGGCTTTCAGGCCAGGCAGCTCGTCCCTGATTTGCTTAAACTTCGCCAGTTGCGCCGCATTTTCCACTACTGCGATATTGGCTTCGCTGTGATGGGCCACATACCGGCACTGTTCCGGCGAATTGGTGACATAAATACCCCCCGGCACCGCCCCGGCGAATATGCCTGCCAGATTGCTGATAAACCACTGGGGGCAGTTATTGCCTAAGATGCTGACGGCTTTGCCCGGCTCAAGCCCCAAGGCTATAAACGCGCGCGCCGTGGTTCTCACCTGGGCGTAATATTCCCCCCAGGTCATCTCCTTCCATTCGCCGTTGATTTTCGTCTTTAATGCGACCCGGTCCTTAAATTTTTCCACCGTGCCTGCCATAGTTTCCATAATCGTTGCCTTCATATTTGCCCTCCTTGATTTGGTGAGATAGCAGAAACAAGAGACACAAAAAAATTACCACGATCGATACAGTGAACAATGTTCACATTCAAGCGGAAAAGCATACCGCAAAAAAACAACAGCGAAAACAAAGGGGAAATACCGGTCACGAGCTGTTTTTTATTTTTCAAAGCAGTCGTTGTTGCTGATAATTATAAATAACAACGGTATATTATCTGTTCATAAACGTCTTTCGTTCATGCGGCTGTGGATACCGGAGCATCTGCTCATGGAGCCGCCGGGCGCTTTGACAAAACGCCTCCAGTTTCGCCTGAATCACCTGCGGGAAAGGTGAGCCATCGCTTTCAATGGCCAGAAAAGGCAAATCATCGGTTTCCGAAAGAATTTTTTCAAGGATCCCGGTTTTGCTCCAGGGTGCGGACCTCAGTTTGTTCTCACGGGTCATGGCGTCATTTAAAATGGCTTCGGATAACCGGTTGGGCATGCATCCGAACGGGCCGATGGCGATCACCCCGCATACGTCTTGCGCTACTTCGGAAAGAGCGCTGCCGATGGTTAAAATCGCCTCGCCGCTTAAAAGGTCGGAAATATAAGGCGACGCAGCACCGATAATGGACGCCAGATTCACTGGACGGGCGGAAATCATTCCGGAATCCGACAGCATGGACGTTAAGTTCTGTTCATACCGATTCATAAATACCTGACGGAAAAAGAATTTAATTTTCTGGCCCAAGGTCATTCGCGCCCAGTGTCCATCGCGGTTCAGCATATAGTCCGAATAGCGGATCCATTCGGAAACCGGCGAACAGACCACCGCGAACCCGGCTTTCGCCAGTTGCTCGGTTAATTTCTGGCGGGACAGAGAATCCCGGCGCACAAAGATCTCGCCGGTGAGTAAAATTCTCGGGACTTGGGCGGCTGGCCGTTTTATTGGAATCCCGGAAAGACGCGTCATCTGCTGTGTCAGGCCGGCCATAAAATCTTTGACGTTTTGCTGCTCCAGCATGATGAGCAAGGATTGCAACACGCCGTTAAATATAATGATCGCGGCATCCGGATCCGACGCATTGGCAAGCAGCATGGCATAAATATCCTCCATGATATCGGACAACACAATGGCGCACCAGGCTTTCTGGCTGGAAAACCCCTTTCCTGTTCCGCCATAGGTGTCATCCGAGGTCAGGGAAAAAACCGCCACATCCGAAAGTTTCAGACGTCTGATCAAATCCTGCATAAAAACGCTGTATTGACCGAAGCGGCACGGCCCTGAGGCGGACGGCATAAAATATACCACAACTTCATCGGAACGCTTGCGGTTGCGAACATAATTGAGCATGGCGCCGGTGGTCAGAATGAGCGGCAGACATTCCTTGCAGGAAGTATTGGCGCGGCCCAGCTTCAACACCGCTTCATCCGCGGGCGGATGCGGAGCCACATGATATCCGGCCCCCTGGAACACCGCTGCGATGGCTTGGGTGGAAATCCAGCCCATGGAAGGAATCAGAAGGGTCACATTGGGATCTGTCATCACCAGGGTTTTTCCCCCGGAGGTGATAATCTTTGGCGTTCCATTGTTCATAAATGTCCGGGCCGGTATAAAAGAAATTGGTTTGGCCGATACCGGATAATGCGTGAGGATATGGCGATACTGGCTCACAATGTCCAAAAACGCCTCGATACGGGTTTCGATGCCTGCGTCCGCCGTATGGCTGTCGAGTTCAAGGGTTAACGACGGTTTCCGGCCCATGATGGAGCGGAAATATGTGATTAAAAAAGAATCCGGGCCGCAGGAAAAATTGGTGATGTAGGTTGCATACAACTGGGGATGTTTTTCCACCATCCGGGCGGCTTTAAGTATGAGCTGCCCCATGCCCCAGTACATATGGCGTTTGGATGGCTCATCGCTATACGGCAAAAAATCGAAAGGCACCACCAGAACCCCCCTGGAGGCAAATTTGTGGGGAATGCCCATGTGGGCTTCTTCCACCATTGCGTTATAGGGACGGCCAAAAACCACCACGGCGATTTTCTCCGGGTTTGCCGCCAGCTCCGCCAGGATTCGGCTGCCAATGGCTTTCTTTTGCGCAATACAGGTTTGCTGTTTTTGGATGGCTGAGTCAAAGGCGGCATCCGCCACTTGACGGGAGGCGCCCATCCGCATGGCCATTTCGGTCATGGCTGTTCTTGCGCCCTCAAGCCCTTTCGCCATGTCCATGAACGGGCTCAAAACTGAAACGCCTTGATTTTCTTTCAGATTTTTAAGGGTATTTTTAAATGCAGACCTGAGATAAAATGGCTCGCCCTGGACAAACGGGCAAACCTGAGACATGGGGTATCCGTTCTCAACAGGAATGGAACGCACATGCGGGAGGAAAATCACATCCGGCGGCGGGTTTTGATGGATAAGGGCATAAAAAAAGCCATGAGCCAGTTCAGCGGGATAACAGAACGCCGCGTTCCGCTGATCAATGCCTTGTTTAGAGGGCGTTTCCGGCAATACCACCCGGTACCCGATACCCTCAAAAAATGCGGCGTAAAAAGGATAAAAACCATTCACCAGGAAACTTTTATTGATGCCCACGGTTTTGCAAGACGATTCCGGATGGTTGGCGAGAGAGGAAGATGAGAATCCTTCAAAGATCAGTTTTTCACCCGCCCGCACCTGATCAAGCCTTTCAATATCGAAATGAAGCTGATACCGCATATTATAATAGCGGTTGCAGGCCCCGCCAAAAGGGTACTGACGGCCTTCCAGTTCGATCATGCTGATTTCACACCGCCGGTCACAACCCTCCTTGCCGCCTGCGCACACAAACGGCTTGCCATACCTGACGGTACGTCCGGCCAGTTGCTCAAGATCAAATATTTTTTTTTCAAGAAGCCCCAGGGCCATGCGTTTTTTGATTTCCAGGGCCGCGCCAAAAGCGCCCATCAATCCGGGCTCCGGGGGCACAATCATCTTTTTGCCGGATATGGCGGCCATGGCCAGCGGCACCGCCCGGTTATAGCATACCCCGCCCTGCATGAATACCTTTTCCCCCACCGGACGGCTGCCTTTCACGCGATGGATATAATTCAGGCATATGGAATAGACCAGACCGGCGATGACATCATTCCGGCCAATGCCCTCATGAATGGCGGTTTTGATATCCGAAGAAATAAACGCGGCGCACTGGTCATTAAAATTCGGCGGGTGTTTCCCTTTTAATGCCGCCGCCGCAATATCTTCCACCCGCACACCCAGTGTTTCATAGGCGGATTCCTGAAGAAAGGAGCCCGTGCCCGCTGAACACGCCTCATTCATGGCGTAATCCGAAGGTACGCCAGCGGTGATATAGGTATATTTCGCGTCCTGGCCCCCGATTTCAAACAAGGTGTCAACCCCTGGATCAAAATATACCGCCGCCGCCGCATGGGCGATGATCTCATTGATAACGCCATCGGTTAATGCATGAAGCCCGGCGATTTGACGGCCGGAACCACAGACCCCAAGCCCGGTGATGATGATTTCAGAAGGATCGATGATTTGTTGAACCTGGCCCAGAATCTCCTTATAGCAGTTTCGGGAAGCCCCCACCGGGTCTCCATTGGTCTGGAGATACACCGAGGCCAGAATGGTATTGTCCGTGTTGCGGATCAGAACGGCCTTGGTGGTGGTGGAGCCCACGTCCAAGCCTATAACGCACAGATCACCAGCCTTGGGGACATCTTTCGAAAGGGTATTAAACGTCACCTGATCCTGAAAGCTCTCAAGCGGCGGCAGGATATCAAAAGAAGAGACATGGGAATGGAAAAACGCCGCACCGGGATCGTGCGCACTAGTTTCATTATGGATGGCCCACAGGGCCGCACCCAGAGCTTCAAAATACGGGGCCTGTTCCGGCACCAGCAGGCCGGGTATTTCCGCTTTTAAATACTGAATCATCATGTGATTCCGGCTGGAACCGCCCACAATCATGATGTCCCGTTTATCCACTTTTTTCAGCAATTCAAGGATTTTTCCCGCCATCATGCCGCACAGACCAGCCGTGACGCGGGATTTCGGGACCCCTTTGTTGATTGCGTGGGTGCAATCAGACTTGCAGAAAACGGAACAGCGGCCGGAAACGGCATAGGGGGATTCCGTGGCGGACCACCGTGCCGCATCCTCCAGGGATACATTCATTCGGCGCAGTTGCTGCATAAAAAATTCACCAGTGCCGGAGGCGCATTTGTTTCCGGTAAGCACATTGGAAATGCGCCCTTTCCGGTTCATCACATACGCCATGAAAGTTTCACCGCCGGC
>DAIEHU010000015.1 GCA_027353395.1 Desulfobacteraceae bacterium | reverse complement strand
CTGGGCATCCTGTTCAACGCCGCCATACACGGTAAAAGGTTTGACTTTGGTGTGCCGGGCAAGAGCCGTAAAAACCTCCCCGATTTGTATGGCCAGCTCCCGGGTCGGCTCCATCACGATACATTTGATGCCATACGAACGTTTGCTGGTTTTATTCGTGTGGATTTTATTGATAATGGGAATCGCGAAAGCCGCTGTTTTGCCTGTACCGGTCTGGGCGATAGCCAGCACATCCTCGCCTTTCATGATGGAGGGGATGGATTTGAACTGAATGTCCGTGGGCCTGATAAATCCTAGCCCAGCGAGGTTTTTTTTAATTTTTTCAGATATATAATATTGATCGAATTTCATTCGGCGCCTTATTTTAAAGTGAACAGTTGCGATAGATTATTCAATACCTTTGAAACGCTTATAACACAACCCAGAAATTTTCTGTTGTCCATCAAGGATCTTGGTGCTATAGGCATTTGCTTGCATTTTGGCGATAATATGGATGACAATCAGTGGAGGAGAGAGGTGAGAGCAGCAGATTTATATAAGGACAACACCGGCAAGCCGGTCGTTTCGTTTGAATTTTTTCGTGCAAAAACCCCCAAGGCCGCCGAGAATCTTGAAAAAGTTCTGGATTTGCTCTCTGCCACCCGGCATGATTACATGTCCGTGACTTTCGGGGCAGGCGGGTCCACAAGAGAAGGTTCATATCAACTGATCGACAAGCTCAAAAACGAGCGGGGCGTCAACGTGGTGGCCTATATCGCCGGGGTCGGTCTGGGACCGGATGACTTGACAAACGTACTGGACACCTTCAAGGGCCAGGGTATCGAAACCGTTTTTGTGATTCAGGGAGATGAACCTCAGGAGGATGCGGCGTTTGCACCCCATCCTGAAGCCCTGCCCCATGCATCAGATCTGTTATCCTTTATTAAGGCCCGGTATGATTTTTGTTTGGGCGCCGCGGGTTATCCGGAAGGCCATATCCGGGCGGAAAGCCTTGAAAAGGACATTCAATTTGCAAAACTGAAACAGGACCGCGGGGCCGAGTATCTGGTGGCCCAGTATTTTTATGACAACCGGTTTTTTTATGATTATGTGGACCGGTGCCGCGCCATCGGGGTCACCATTCCCATTATTCCTGGCATCATGCCGATTTACACGGTATCTTTGCTTGAAATGCTGACAAGCGTATGCGGATCATCGATTCCGGAGCCGGTGCGGCAAGGTCTTGCCGGCATTTCGGCGGAGGACAGGGAAGGGGTGGTGAAGTTCGGCATTGATCTGGCGACCCGGCAGTGCCGGGATTTGTTGCAGCATGGAGTGCCGGGGCTTCATTTCTATACCATGAACCGGGGCAAGTCCGTTCATGCTATCGTCTCGACGCTTGAAAAGGAAGGGCTGGTGTAATTCGTAGAACAGAGAATGCCCATGGTTAATTTTCCCCGGCGATATGACCGGGGTTGACAAGGGCGGATTTCAATGCTTTAAAATAGAATATAATCAAAACCGTTAGGGGTGTTGTGCTGCGACTGAGAATCCGGGATTGACCGGATAACCCTTGGAACCTGATCAGGATCATGCCTGCGAAGGGAAACGTGATGTCTTACATACAAAATCGGGTGCCGTATGTTGACCGTTTCGCTTTGCTGGGAAACGGTTTTTTTATTTTAAACCCTTCAGAAAATGGAAAAGGAGACAACTAATGGCGCTTGATGAAATCATCATCACCCGGGCGATTATCGACCGGTATCATGAAAAACTGATCAGAAACCTTGAAACGGACGTGGCCATTGTGGGCGGCGGTCCGTCCGGCCTGGTGGCGGGATACTTTCTTGCCAAAGCCGGGAAAAAAGTGGTATTGTTCGAACGAAAATTAAGCATCGGCGGCGGCATGTGGGGCGGCGGCATGATGTTCAATGAAATCGTGGTCCAGGAGGATGCCCTGCATATTTTAGATGCGTTCGGCATCCGGTATCGGAAATACCGGGAAAATTATTATACCGCCGACGCCATTGAAGCCATCACCACATTGACCGCCAAATCCATTCAGGCGGGCATGACCATTTTCAACTGCGTGTCCGTGGAAGATGTGATGATGCGGCCGGAGCAGGGCATCACCGGGCTTGTCATCAACTGGTCCCCCGTGGAAATGGCCGGATTCCATATTGACCCGCTGACTGTCCGGTCAAAATTTGTTGTGGACGCCACCGGCCATGCCACGGAAGTGGTGAAGGTGGTGGTGCGCAAGGTGCCGGGCGAGCTGATGACGAAAAATGGCAAAATTGAAGGGGAGAAATCCATGTGGGCCGATCAGGCGGAGACCCTGACCCTTGAAAATACGCGGGAAATTTTCCCCGGTCTTTATGTGGCGGGCATGGCGGCCAATGCCACCGCCGGAGGGCCGCGCATGGGGCCGATTTTTGGCGGCATGCTGCTTTCCGGGGAGAAAGTGGCGGGGGAACTGGTCCGGCGGCTGAAACAGGTAGTCGCCGGATAAGAAATCCGGCCTACGGATCGTAGGTCGGGATGCCATGCCCGACGAATAACTTTGATGTTTTTTAACATTCGAATGCAGGACAATGCCAATGACACAACTTGAAGAAGCTATAAATGGAAAAATAACCGAGGCCATGTGCCAGGTGGCGGCGGCTGAAAATCTTTCTCCGGAAGTCATCCGGCAGCGGGTGGCTGCCGGAACCGTCGTGATTCCGAAAAACATCCACCATGCATTTGCCGCCCGGGGGGTGGGGCAGGGGCTCACCACCAAAATCAACGCCAATATCGGCACATCTCCCAGTCATTTCAATATGGACGAGGAACTGGGGAAGCTGGATGTGGCGGTGGCCGCGGGTGCGGACGCGGTCATGGATCTGTCAACCGGCGGGGATCTGGACCGGATTTTAAAATCCATTATCACGCATTCAACCGTTATGATCGGCACGGTGCCGATTTACAAGACTATCAGCCGGGTGTTTGCCGCAAACCGCGACTGCGCGGATGTTACCGAAGATGAGATTTTTAAAGAAATCGAGCGTCAGGCGGAAATCGGGGTGGATTTCATCACCGTGCATTGCGGCATCACGCGCCAATCCTTAAAGACCCTTCGACAGAGCGACCGGCTCATGGGCATTGTTTCCAGGGGCGGAAGCCTCATGGCCGAATGGATCATCAAAAATGACGCGGAAAATCCTCTCTATGCGCGCTATGACCGGCTCCTGGAAATCTGCCGGGCCCATGATGTAACCCTCTCCCTGGGAGACGGCTTGCGGCCGGGGACTATTTTTGACGCGGAAGACGGGGCTCAGATTACGGAAATGATCACTCTGGGCCAGTTGGCCGGGCAGGCGAAGGCCGCAGGTGTCCAGGTTATGATTGAAGGCCCCGGTCATGTGCCCCTGAACCGGATCGCCGGGGACATGAAAATGCAAAAACGCCTTTGCGGCGGCGCGCCTTATTATGTGCTGGGGCCGCTGCCCACGGATATCGCCGCAGGCTATGACCATATCACCGCAGCCATTGGGGGGGCCATTGCAGCGGCAAACGGCGCGGATTTTTTGTGCTATGTCACACCCGCCGAACATCTGGCCCTGCCCACTGTTGAAGATGTGCGGGAAGGCGTGATCGCCTCCAAAATCGCGGCCCATATCGGAGACCTTGAAAAAGGCGTTCCATCCGCTTGGGAAAAGGACCGGAAAATGTCCGAAGCACGGGGCCGGTTTGACTGGAAAACCATGTTTGAGGTGTGCATTGACCCGGTCAAGGCCAGAAGGATCCGCCATTGCAGCGAGGACCGGGACCGGGATGTGTGCACCATGTGCGGCGACCTGTGCGCCTTGAAAACCCATGATAGGACGTTTGGGAAGAAGAAGTGATGAATACGCGTGATGGAAGGAAGATGAGAATGGTTGAATTCCTATACCAGCCCATGTTTCCGATGGGCGCGGATGACACGGTGTATGATTGTTTGACGGCGGACCATGTTCGGGTGGATACATTTGACGGTCATGAAATGGTCCGGGTGGATTCGGACGGCCTCACCCTGCTTGCCGAAACTGCTTTTATCCGTGTCGCCCATCTATACCGGACGGCGCATCTTGCACAACTGTCCCGGATTCTGGATGATCCCGAAAGCTCGGAAAACGACCGGTATGTGGCTCTGGAAATGCTTAAAAACGCTTCGATTTCCGCGGATTTTGTGTTTCCCATGTGCCAGGACACCGGCACGGCCATCATTATGGGCAAGAAAGGTCAGCAAATATGGACCGGGTTTTCAGATGAACAAGCGCTGTCAAAAGGCGTTTTTAACGCCTATACCAAAGCCAATCTCCGTTATTCCCAGCTTGCGCCGCTAACCATGTATCAGGAAAAAAATACGGCCTGCAATCTGCCAGCCCAGATGGAGCTGTATGCTGTCGAAGGGGATGCCTATCATTTTTTGTTTATCGCCAAAGGCGGCGGGTCGGCCAACAAAACATTTTTATATCAGGAAACCAAGGCGATTTTAAATCCGGCGGCCCTGACCACGTTTTTAACCGCGAAAATGAAGATACTGGGCACGGCCGCCTGTCCGCCCTATCATCTTGCCGTGGTGGTGGGCGGCACATCCGCAGAAGCCAATCTGAAAGCCGTCAAACTGGCGTCCGCGGGATATCTGGATACGCTACCCGCTAAAGGCAATGAACGCGGTCACGGATTCCGGGATTATGACATGGAGGCGGAATTGCTCGCCATCTCCCGGGACCTGGGTATCGGCGCACAGTTCGGCGGCAAGTATTTTTGTCATGATGCCCGGGTGGTCCGGCTGCCCCGGCATGGGGCTTCCTGCCCGGTGGGCATTGGCGTGAGTTGCAGCGCGGACCGTAATATTAAGGGCAAGATTACGCGGGACGGTGTTTTTCTGGAACATCTGGACGATAATCCGGCCCGGTTCCTGCCAGTTCCGGCGGGTGAGGACGCGCAAGGGGTGCGCATTGATCTGAACCGGCCCATGAAGGACATCCGTCTGGAATTGACCCAATACCCGGTGGCCACCCGGCTGCTTTTAAGCGGAAACATCATCGTGGCGCGAGACATCGCCCATGCCCGCCTGTTCGAGCGTTTGCAAAAAGAAGGCGATCTTCCCCAATACCTGAAAGACCATATCATTTATTATGCCGGTCCCGCAAAAACCCCCAAAGGATACTCTTCCGGCTCTTTCGGCCCCACCACGGCGGGACGCATGGACCCCTATGTGCCGGAGTTTCAGAAACACGGCGCGTCTCTGGTGATGCTTGCCAAAGGCAACCGTACCCGGCAGGTCACGGATTCCTGTAAAACCTGGGGAGGTTTTTATCTGGGATCCATCGGCGGTCCCGCGGCCAAGCTGGGCAAAGACTGCATTACCCGCATGGAGGTGTTGGAATTCCCGGAACTGGGCATGGAAGCAGTGTATATGATCACGGTCAGGGATTTTCCGGCGTTTATTATTGTGGATGACAAGGGCAATGATTTTTTTGAAGGGCTTTTGGTATAAAAATCAACCATATGATTTTATCATTTATAATACTACGTTAAAAACCTTGATATATGGCGAAAAGAAAACCATTGAAACAAATGCCGCTTTTTTAGCATGAATTGTTTGCCTAAATGCGGCTCCAAAGCCCGGCATAGACGGTTTCCCCGATACATTCCAGCAAGGGTATTTCATGAGAATGAGAAGACGCAAATATATTATTACCTCTGACTTCTGAACGTTTTTTTGACCCTGCCTTGGCGGGGCCGCGACGGGGAGGTGAACATGGGCGGGGTTACCGCATATCTGGGCAGGCTTTCCGATTTTTTGAAAAATGGCGTATGGCATGATCCCAAAGATGCTGGCCGGTTTTATTTTTTCTATTATCAGACGATCCGCGTGATGCTTCTGACGGTTCACGGCCTAAAAAACCGGATGATTCTGCTCAGGGCCTCCGCTCTTTCCTACAGCACCCTGTTGGCCATTGTCCCTTTGCTGGCCATCATCGTTTCCATGTTAAAGGGCCTTGGTTTTCACATCCGGCTGGAACAGGTACTAATCAATTCCTTGGCGGACGGGCATGAAGACCTCATCAGCCGGATTATCGCATATATTTCCACCACCGATTTTAAGGCTATGGGCGCTTTTGGAACCGCCATTCTGATTTATGCATCGGTGATGATGATCAGCAACGTGGAGCTGGCCTTCAATGAATTATGGGGCGTGCCCCGGCAGCGGACCGTTTCCCGTAAAATTTCCAATTACATCAGCTTTCTGTTTCTGGGGCCGTTTCTCATGGTCCTGTCAACCGCCATTATTGCTTCCCTTTCCGCAAACGCCATTGTTTCCGCGCTCACGGAATATAAACTGTTTACGCATTTTTCAGCCTTGTTTTCCATGATGGCCGTTCATGTCCTTCTCTGGCTCGTGTTTACGGTCATCTATAGCCTGTTGCCCAATACCAGGGTGAAGTTTGTCCCAGCCCTGATTGCAGGCGTCATATGCGGCAGCCTCTGGAAATGGGCTTTTGGGATTTATACGGATGTCAATATCAGTGTGACCCATTACAATACCATTTACGGGACGTTCGCCGCGCTGCCGGTATTCATTACCTGGCTGTATATCAGTTGGATGATTGTGCTGATGGGCGCTCAGTTGTCGTGCGCGATTCAGAATATCCGGTCATATCAGCAGGAAATGCATGTATCCGATGTGGGATGCGATCTGAAGGAAGAGATGGCGCTCCATATCATGGCGCATGTCTGTTCCCGGTTTCATCATGGGCTGGCGCAGCCTGGGATTGAGCAGATCTCGGACGCTCTGGCGATACCGGTGCGCCTGGTCCGGGAAATCGCCCAGAAGTTGTGTGATCGCGGGTTATTGCAGGAAATTCCAGGAGATGACATAACGTTTCAGCCGGTGAAAAATATTGCTCTGATCCGGGTGTTGGAGGTCTGTCAGGCCATTCGCCATGAAGGGAGCGGCGGGGACTGGCAGGTGCCGGAGAAGGAAAATAACGCGGCCCTGCAAGATGTGATCACACTTAAAAACATGACCGAAGCGGAACAGCTCGGGAAAGTATCCCTGCTCGATTTGGTGGGGCGGAGCGATTATCTTGCGGAAGGCTGATCCATTGAAAATCATTCGTCTCCTTTTTGCGGGGCTGTTTTTTTTTGCGGTCTCATCTTTTTCCTTTGCTGCGGGAAACGGCGATATTCAAATCCGCAAGGTCCGTTTTGCCGGGGTGAAGGCCATCAAGGAGAAAGAGATGACCGCGTCTCTGGGGGTGCAGGCCCCTCCGTTCTGGAAATTCTGGGCGTCAAACCCCATTGCTACCCGGCAGGAAGTGGAAGACGATTCCCTTCGCATCAAACAGTATTACCAGTCCCAGGGATATTATCAGGCAACTGTTAAGTACCGCCTTACGCCTATCGGCCTGAAAACGCCTCCTTTATATGATCTGGCCTTCGAAGTGGAGGAGGGCATGCCGGTCTTGATCCGGGGGATTACCATCCACGGCTTGACCCCGGCCGCCGCCATTCCCGATGCAGCTCTCAAATCCCAGCTTCCCACAGAGGCCGGCCGGCGGTTTGTGGTGGAAGATTATGATCAGGCCAAAGTTCTTGTCCGGAAAGCGCTGGGCAATCAGGGGTATCCGTTTGCAAAAATCACTGGCCGGGCGATTGTGGATTTAAATGACAATCGGGCGGACATCACCTTTGATATTGAACCGGGAGAGCGTTATGTGTTCGGGGATATCCATGTCTCCGGCCATGAGGATTTCGTAAAGGAAAGCGTCATCCGGCGGGCCGTCGTCATTTTTCCTGGGAAGCAGTATTCCGCCAAAGCGCTGGATGAAAGCCGGGCGAATCTGTTTGATCTGACCATTTTCAAGTCAGCGGTCATTAAGACCGGGAAGCCGGATCCGAAAAACAAGAGGTTGCCCGTTGATATCGTGGTGAAGCCGCGGAAAAAACAAAGCGTAAAATTTGGCGTGGGCTATGGCACGGATGACGGGATCCGGCTCCAGGGCGCCTGGACTTACCGGAATTTGACCGGCCGCGCCGATCGGCTGAGCGTTCGCGCCCGCAAGTCCGACATTCTGAAAAATATTTACGGCGAGTATCTGTTTCCCTATTTTTTATCCGCCAAAAACGACCTGGCGACCCGGATGGGCTATGAACGCGAGCAAAGGGATTATTATACTCTGGATAAAACCTCTATGGAAACCGTTCTGTACCATAAGTTAACGCCGCAATGGCTGATATCGGCCGGTTACAAGCTGGAAGCCAACCGGCCGGAAAATATCCAGGCGGCAGCCGCAGGTACGGTCATCGATCCCAGAGACACGGAGAGCTACCGGGTATCATCCGGGAATTTCAGCCTTACGCGCACTACCGTGGATGATGTATTGCAGTCCACAAAGGGTTCAGTCATGAGTTTTTCCATTGAAAACGCGACCCGGTATCTGGGATCCGAGGTGCGCTATCTCCGTCCGGAACTTGAATGCAAAGCGTTTGCGCCCCTGCCGTGGCGCATGGTGCTGGCCGGGAGAGCGGATTTCCAGACCATTCAAAAATCTGAAGATACGGATTATATTCCGATTTCCAAACAGTTTTTTATGGGCGGCAGTAAGTCGGTGCGCGGGTATGGGTATGAAAAGATGGGCGTGATCGATTCTCATGATACGGTTACGGATATCAGCGGGTTGTCTTCATTTATGGCGAACCTCGAGCTCCGGTTCCCGATTTACAAGGATCTGGGCGGTGTCACGTTTCTGGATTCCGGCGTTTTGTCGAAGAATTCTTTTCAGACGGATCTGGGCAATCTGAGATACGCCACGGGTGCCGGATTGCGGTATTATACCATTATCGGACCGGTCCAGCTCGATTTCGGATATAAACTCAATCCCGCAAAACGAGCGGCCAGCGATGATCCGCTGCTGGTCAGTCTGGCGAACAAGAACCGGTGGTATCTTCATTTTAATATCGGGCAGACATTCTAACATGTCACAGACAAAGAACGAACAGTCCGCATCACCGCCGCCATCATCGTCTTCACCTCAAACCCGAGGTCAGGCAGCGCGGAAATCCCCCCGCTCCTGGCCCGGGCTCCTGGCCCGGATGTTTTTGTATCTGGTTCTCGGAATATGCCTTTTGGCCGCCGGTGCGTTTCTGTCGCTTCAGACCCGGCAGATTCGGAATACGGTAAAGGGCGTGATCACAGAAACCATCGCCTCAGCCGTTGCCGCGCATACCCGGGCGGTATGCCGGATTGAAAACGTAAGCGGCAATCTGTTTTCCGGGTTTACTGTCACCGGGGTTAATCTCACGGACGCAGCTACCGGGGATTTATTGCTGAAGGCCGATCGTATCGATGTCTCATACATTCTGCCCATGCTGCTTAAAAAAACCCTGTGGATCAGCCGGCTTTCCATTTCCGGCCTTTCGGTGGCGCTTATCAGCGAAGCGGACGGGCATTGGAATATGGGCGTTTTGCTCCCGTCTCCATCGTCGCCTCCGTCCCCGTCATTTGTTCCGCCCTCCATAAAGCCGGAACCCCGGACATCTGTTTTGCCGGTATCCCGTATACGGCTGCGGCGGCTGGAGGTCCAGAATTCAAACGTGCTTTTAGCCTCAGCAGATGATTCGGGCAAGTCCGTTCACCGGTTTACCGGGATCGAATGCCGTGCGCGGGTGGACATGAATTTCGGCGGGGAAAGTGATGTTTCCGCCGCCATTGATCATCTGGCTGTATCCCTGGATTTTCCGGAGATCAATATAACCCGCCTTTCCGGCGGCATCCATTATGATATGAACAGGCAGCGTTTTGATTTCAAAAATACCGCCATAAAAGGCGAAAAATCCGATTTTACAATAAACGGCAGCCTGGCGATATTAAACGATGCCCCTAACCGGACCGTGCTCGACCGCATTGTGATGGACCTCCGGGCGAGCGTCGATGCCATGTCGCTGGGGGAGTTCGGGCGGGCGTTTCCCATTGAGATGCCGGACACGGATATTGTTTACGGTGATCTTTCGGTTAAAGGGCCGGTATCGCGAATGGATTGTCAGGTGGACCTGCGAATGGACAAATGTCATGTGGTATCTCAGGGACGGGTCGCCATTGATGAATTGTATCGTGTGGGGCTGGATATTAACGGGCGCATCAGCGGCCTGGATTTGTCCGCTCTCCCGGCGCTGAATTTGCATTTTTTGCCCGGTGACCTGAACACGGATGCGTTTTCCCTGAAGTGGCGGCATATCGGATGGCCGGAACAAAACGGCCGCATCGTCCTGCATTTGACGCCTTCCGTCTTATCCGGATATGCCATTGATACAGCGAAAATCACCACTGAAATAGACGGGGCGGATATGAACTTCAAGCCCCTTGAGATTAAAACACCCTGTGGAAGCGTAAGCGGCAGCCTGGGCCTTGGCGGGATCATGTCCGGAAAGGCTGACAAGACGATTCAAATCGACGCGGCTGTCAAAAATTTGAACCCGGCGAAATTGCTCAGGGGCAAGCGTTATTCCGGGGGTATGTATTCGGGTGATATCAACGGCGATGTAGAGATCGCCATCCATGTTCCCAGAACCTATGACGTGGAAGGCATCACCGCCGAAGCGGTTTGCCGGATGGACGCTTCAACGGTCATGGGCGTGGATATCCAGAGGGCGGATGCGGAAGGGGTATGGGACCGGAAAACCGTGACGGTCAAGCGGCTGGATATTAAAACCGCCTTTGGCTCGGCGGATATCGCCGGGGATGCATCGGTCAAAGATCGCACCTGCCGTTTAAAAGCCTTGGCATCCCTGCCGGATGTATCGCGCATCAGGCCATTTTTGCCGGAGGTGCCTAAAGATGCGGTGCTTTCGGGTAATCTATCCATGACCGCGGATGTGACAGGGGCATGGAGCGCGCCGGATATTACGGCGGCGATAGAAGGCCGGGATATGACATGGAATCGATTCTCCGCGGATTCGCTGGCCGCTCAAGGAAAGTGGCGCGGAACACTCAAGGATTTCAGCGCATCGGCGGACACCAGCCTGAAAAATGCACGGATGGACGGATTTCAGGTTTCTTCAGCCCATGCCGCCACCGCACTGACGCCTGCGGCAATTCACACGGATCTGGATTTTCAGAGAAGCGGGAAAGAGCGGCTGACGCTTTCGGGCGATATCCACAACTGGATGGGACCGGTTAAACAGATTGAAATTTCGAAAATGACGCTGGCCGCATTTGACCAGTCTCCCCTTGTCAATGATGGGCCGCTGAAACTGACCCTGTCTCCGGATAGCATGGCCGTTGATTCCATGCGTTTGACTTCAGGCGCGGCGTCGCTGAGCGTGAAAGGCAAGGCTCGGTTGACAGCACCCCGGGAAGTGACAGCGGCGTTGATGCTGCGGGATCTGGATATTGCGCGGATATCCGGATTTCTGGCGGGCGGCGACAAGCTTAAAGGCCGGATAGCGTCGGATATCAATCTGTCCGGGGTTCTGGAAAACCCGGTCATTCAGATGAACCTCTCCGTTGGCGCGGTGTCCTTTGATAAGTATTCGATTTCAGAGGCTTCAGCCGCGATTTCCTATGCGGATTCCAAGGCGACGCTTTCGGCATCCGTCAGCAGGGATGGCAAGCAGTTGGTGGATGCCAGCGGCGCCGCCTCCGTATCCCTGTCCCTCGCGCCGTTTGCGTGTACACCTGCGCCTGAAAGCCTGAATATGCGCCTTCATGTAGATGACATTGACATTTCATGGATTTCCGGGCTTATTGATCATCCGGAATATGGGTTCACCGGCAGGCTAAGCGCCACCGCGAACGTGTCCGGAAATTTTTCAAAGCCTGAGGTCAGAGGACGGATGCGGCTCGCCAAAGGGACGCTGAATCTGAAAAAGCAGGGATTGACCTATGAAACCCTGACGGCTGACCTGAAATTTGATGAAAATTCCATTGTCATCGACGATGTGGATATCAGCGGCGATAAGGAAGGTGCTTTACATTTGTCCGGCACCCTGACGCATGACCGCTTTGTTCCCAAATCCTTTGATCTGAAAGCGGACGGGAAGAATATTTATATTCCGTTTCATGGCGGTGTCAAGGCTTGGGTGAACCCCGCTTTGACCCTTACCGGAGACTGGGCAAGCCCGAAAGTGGAAGGAAAGATCAAAGTGGTGCGGGGCCGGGTGGATCTGGATTATTTTCTCAAGCAGCAGCCGTCGGAAATTAAAATTATTTCAGCGGATTCCGCTCAAAAAGGCGTGTTGGAAATTCCGGATGCGGAAATGGCGCCTCTTTCGGTTTTCGATCCGCTGGCGGCGGATATCTCCCTGGATATTCCAAAGGATTGCTGGCTGCGGGGCAAGGATGCGCAGGTAGAGATCAACGGAAATGTGCAGCTTAAAAAAGACCCGCAGCAGACGTTTGTGCTGTTTGGCTCCCTGCATGCGGTGCGCGGCACTTACCGGTTCCGGGGAAAACTGTTTCAGATCACCCAGGGGACATTGTCGTTTGTGGGCCAGGAAGATTTGAACCCGCCGGTCAATATTGAAGCCCAGACCGAGATCGGCACTGTGACAATCATCATTCATCTGAACGGCACATTTCAACATCTCACTCTGACTTTTGACAGCGATCCGCCCATGGATCAGTCGGAAATTATTTCATATATTCTGTTCGGCAGAGGCACGGAATCGCTGACGGATCAGGAAACCTTCAAGGCGGAGGAAATGGCCTTAAGTTTTACCGGGCAGATCGCCGCAGACAAACTCAAGGACGTGGTGGGCGACGCCCTGGGCATTGATTATCTCAATATCAGCACTGGCAGCAGCGGGTTCCGGCAGGGGGCCTTAAGCATGGGAAAATACATATTGCCCAAAGTTTTTGTGGTGTTCCGGCAGGGATTTTCGGATAAAAATTCCCAGCAGTTTGATGTGTCCTATGAAATTAACAAGTATTTTGATATCCAGACCCAGATTGACAATGAGCAGACATCGGCCCTGGATTTGATATGGAAATATGAGTTTTGAAGCGCATAACCGGCCTGAAGGAAAACCTTAGAAAATTTCCCGGTTTTCCTTCAGATGATGACGTAAACATCAGTCTTTAAAAACCAGTTTGCCGCCGATATGTCCTGCAAAGCCAGCGGCTGCAAGTATCGCCAGATGCAGCATCAGGAACACCGTTCGCCAGGCGGAAGGCGTTTTTAGAACATCCGGGGACACCAGAAACCATAAGACAATGACCAGCGTGCAGACGCTGACGATTGCCGCTGAAATAATCTTCATTATAAAAATGCGGGTCAGCGCGCCCCTGTATTTCTTTTTCCATTCATTGTATCCGGTGAACAGCACCACCGGCAGGGTGAGCATCACAAAAATCATGCTGTAAAAGGACGCTTGGCTCAAACCCGCAGATTGAAAGATCGTTGCCAGAAAAATAAACGTGACCGACATGGGAATAATTCCGTTGGGGAAATGGACGGAAATGGGATGGGCGTGGTGTTTGATCATGAGACCGGTAATGCCGTCAAAAGAGAACAGCGACGCCGGGGGCGTTTTGGGCGGAGGCGGTGAAGCCTGGATTCCAGCCTGTTTTTGCGCTTCCGGCTGGCTGGCTGTCGCGGGCGCTTCTTTTTGTTCAATGAGTTCAATAAACTGACTTTTATCCGCTCCGCACACCGGGCAGACTTCGGGCGGTTCATCTCCCGTATGGATATAACCGCAAATCGTGCATTGCCATTTTTTCATAATTCTCTCCTGCTTTCCGGTTAAATGGATTGAATGCATGTATATTTCCAAGCGTGAAGGGACAGTTTACTTGCGGACGTCCTGGCATTGCAAGGATAAAATTGGATAAATTTGATGCCGGACAATCACCTCATGGTTTGACAATTGACCGGTTGTCCGGTATTGATCTCGGGTAACAGTGATTCATCATTTATCAAAGGAGTCCGCATATGGGTTCATCCATTCTGATCACCGGCGCGTCATCGGGCATCGGTAAGGCTGTGGCGTTTGAGCTGGCCAAAAAAGGCTATTCCCTGGCCCTGGCATCCCGGGAGGCGGATCTGCTCCAGCAGGTGCGCGCCGATATCATGGCGGCCCATCATCCGCCGGCGGTTGTCATCCGTCCATTGGATGTGACGGATTATGAAGATGTATTCAAAGCAGTGGACGAAATGGCGGAAGCTCTGGGCGGGCTGGATATTGTGTTTGCCAATGCCGGCATCGGTCTGGGTGAACGGGTGGGACGGGGTGATTTTGAAAAAGCCCGGCGCACCATCGAGGTGAACCTCATCGGGGCCATGGCAACCGTGGATGCGGCGGCGGTTTATTTTTTGAAGCAGGGAAAAGGGCATATCGTGGGAACCAGTTCTGTGGCGGCGTTTCGGGGCATGCCAAAGAGCTCGGCCTACTGTGCGTCCAAAGCCGGTTTCGCAATTTATTTGGAGGCGGCGCGTGCGGAATTGGTTAAAAAAAATATCGATATCACGGTGCTGTATCCGGGCTATATTGATACGCCCCTCAACAATATGCTGAAAAATAGGCCATTTCTGATTTCCGTTGAAAAAGGGGCCAGAATTATCGCCCGTTTGATCGAAAAACGGGTACATTCCTCCACCGTGCCGGTTTACCCCTGGAATATCGTGGGCCGGTTGATGAAAATCCTTCCCACCGGCGTGGTCGCTCGAATGTAGAGGCGTTAATTTCCTCTCTTGGCAATATCTCAAATCCTGGCTTGAAATTTTGAATGCATCATGCATTATCACCAGACAGACATATGAACGGTTTTCTGGAATCCCTCGTCTCTCATGTTATTTCCGGCTTTTTCGGCCTTCTGGGAAGGGTGCCGCCCCAAAAAGCCCGGCGGCTTTCTAATGTTCTGGGACGGGTGTGGTTTGTGGCGGACCGGCGGCACCGCAAGGTGGCGCTGGAAAATCTGGCCCTTGCATTCGGCGATATAAAGAGCCCGGCGGACATAAGATGCCTGGCTATGTCAGCTTTTTCTCATATGGTGTGCATTCTTTTTGAAATCGGATGGATGACGCGTATTTCAGGGCAAGATTATTCACGGTATTTTTATATCCACGGCTTGCATCATTTGCGGGCCGCCTATCAAAAGGGACGGGGTGTTTTGATATTAACCGGGCATGTGGGCAACTGGGAACTGATGTCCCCGGCGGCGGCCATGCTGGGGTATCCCATGAGCGCCATTTACCGGCCCCTGGATTTTAAGCCCCTGGACCGGTTTTTTATTGACTTGAGAGGGCGTTATGGCGCAAGCCTTCATGCAAAGAAAAACGCCATGCGTCCCATATTAAAAGGACTGAAAAATAAAGAATTGATCGCTATCTTGCTGGACCAGAACACCCACCGGGAGGACGGCGTGTTTGTGGATTTTTTCGGGCGTCCGGCCTGCACCAACAAAGGGCTGGCTTTGCTGGCTCTGGGAACGGAGAGCCCGGTGATGCCGTTGTTTTTGATGAGAGAAGAAAAACGGTTCCGGGTGGAGTTTGGGCCGGAATTGCCGGTTGTCCGGACCGGTGATAAGGAAAAAGACATTGAAACCAATACACGCCGTTATAACTGGGTGCTTGAGGATATCATCCGGCGATATCCCGAACAATGGTTCTGGGTGCATCGACGATGGAAAACCCGCCCGCAAAATGATTCCGGAAATGAACGATCTGCTTAAAAAAGGAAGCTGCCCATGAAAATAAAGCCAGCCGGTCATATTTTATCCATCACGCCATACCCTCCAGGCAAGCCTGTGGAAGAAGTGGAACGGGAGTATGGTATCAAAGATTCCGTTAAACTTGCGTCCAATGAAAATCCGCTGGGGCCGTCGCCGAAAGCGGTGGCGGCCATTATAAAGGCGGTGGCAGGTCTTCACCACTATCCAGACAGCGGCGGGTATTATCTGACGGCAAAACTGGCGGCAAAACTGGGGGTAAGAGCCGATCAGATTGTGCTGGGAAACGGTTCCGATGATGTGATCGGCATGCTGACCCGGGTGTATTTAAAGCCCGGCGACACGGCCATTATGACGGACCCGTCGTTTTTAATGTATGATATTTTTGTGCGCACCGTGGGCGCAGAACCCGTCAAAATTCCGTTAAATGAATTGGCCATTGACTTGCCGGCCATGGCCGCGGCGGTCACGGAAAAAACCAGAATGGTTTTTATCACCAATCCCAACAATCCCACGGGCGGGCATATAACGCCCGCTCAGTTTGAAGCGTTTATGGCCTCGTTGCCGCCTCATATTGTGGTGGTGCTGGACGAGGCCTATATTGAGTTCGCAAATTCCCCGGACTGTCTCGACGGGCTTAAACTTATTTCCGATGATTGGCCCATTGCCGTGATGCGGACCTTTTCAAAAGTTTACGGACTTGCGGGTATCCGGATTGGTTACGGGATCATGCCGGCTGAAATGGCGGGAATGCTCCACCGGGTGCGGCAGCCGTTTAACACCAATTCCCTGGCCCAGGCTGCGGCAACAGCGGCATTGGATGATGAAGAATTTTTGCGTGAAACCAAGCGATTGATTCAGACGGAGCTGCAATTTCTTCAGGACTCGCTGACCCGGATGGGAGTTTGCTGGTTTCCCACCCAGGCCAATTTTTTCTTGATTGACGTGAAGCAAAGCGCCCGTAGCGTGTTTGAAGCATTGCTGCAGCAGGGGGTGATCGTCCGGTCCATGGTGTCGTACGGATATCCGGAATATATCCGGGTGACGGTAGGAACCCGTGCGGAAAACATCCGCTTTTTAAAGGCACTGGAACGGGTATTGGACCTCCGGGAGACCATCCATGCGTAAACTGCTTATCACCATCGATGGCCCGGCAGGGGCGGGAAAAACAACTGTCAGCAAGGCGCTGGCGGATCGGCTCGAATATAATTATATTGATACCGGCGCGCTTTACCGGGGGGTGGCGTTTGAGGCCAGGGCGAGGGGTATTGCATTGGATGATGACGCGGGGCTTGAAGGTATGTGTCAGTCCCTGGGTTTGCGTTTTATCCGGGATGCGGCGGGTGTGCGTTTGTATTCCGGCATCGTCGATATTTCCGGCCATATCCGGTCGCCGGAGATGTCCATGATGGCGTCGGCGGTGTCGGCCCGGCCCGCGGTGCGAAGGGCGCTTCTGGATGTCCAGCGAAGACTCGGGGCTGAAAAAGCGGCAGTGTTCGAGGGCCGGGACATGGGAACCGTCGTGTTTCCGGAAGCGGACCTGAAATTTTTTCTGACCGCGGATTTATCGGTCCGGGCGTTGCGGCGGCATCGGGAACTAGAAGAAAAACAGTCGCCCCAGAAGCTTCTGGATGTCAAAAAGGACATGGAGCGCCGGGACCAAAACGATTCATCTCGTAAGGAAGCGCCTCTCAGGCCGGCGGATGACGCCATCATGGTGGATTCAACAAGCCTCTCTGTCGACCAGATAGTTGAGCGCATGCTGGACTGTGTGAAGAAGAAAATCGCTGGTGCTGATAATTAATGATTGAGTTTTAAAAAAAGGCTTGTTATAGACGACTGGTTATACCGATCCGGCGCTTGCCGGACAGTATAAAAATTCGGCTAAAGGAGAAATTGGTTAATGGAAAACATTGTAAACAATTCAGAAAACGAAGTTGAAGATGATGAAGTTAGTGTGGTGAACACCGATGATTCCGGGGAGAGCATGGAATCGTTGATGGAAATGTATGACGAGAGCCTCAAGCAGTTTGAAGAAGGGGAAGTGGTGACCGGCACCATCATTTCCGTGGACAGAGATTTTGTCCTTGTTGACGTGGGCTACAAATCGGAAGGCCAGATTCCCATTCATGAATTTAAAGATGAAAAAGGGAAAATCAA
>DAIEHU010000159.1 GCA_027353395.1 Desulfobacteraceae bacterium | reverse complement strand
GCCGTTTGAACAACTGGCGGACAGCCTTGAGGAAAACGGTTATGTTGCGTGTCTTGAAACAAACCGGTCTCTTGCCGATCACTACCTGAAGGATGAAAAAACCCTTGACGATCTGCTGGCAGCCGTCAATTTTCTCAAAGAAACAGAGGCGTTCTGCGCCTTATACAATGACGAGGCACTTCAGCGCATGCTGAAGACATGCCATTCCCGGCTTGCCGGCATCGCAGCAAAGGAATCCGGAAATTTTTATCAACACATGGGGCGATTGCCTTCAGATGCGGTGGAAACCATATCCCGGCGTCTGGAAAAGCTTAAAGATGCGGCCTGGCGGATGGATTGTGATGTGGTTCAAAATTTCGCAAAAATAAAAGCCCTGAGATCCCTGGCCGTCGCGCCATCGTCCCTGCCGGAGCTTGCCGCACTGAAAAACATCAATGCCGTGTTAAACAGCATCGACCGCCTGGAGGTCCGGGGCCGGGATTCCGCCGGCATCTCCCTGCTGTTTGTCGTTGATGCCGGTATATTCGAGCAGTTTATCAGAACCCTGGATCAAACCGGATGTCTTTCGGATTACCGCGGACGGCTGAATCCTGATGCGCTGATGAACAAAAGCATCAGCCAGAGCCTGGCTGCCGGGAACGAGAGCGCTCGCCAGGTATCCATTGCCTTGACTTACAAAGTCGCCGCCGAAATCGGACGGCTTGGGGATAATATCGGTTTTATCCGCAAGCAAATCCAGGAGGATCCGGTATTTCAGACCCTGATTGCGCTGCCCCACTGCTACCACACGGTTTCCGCCCATACCCGGTGGGCATCGGTGGGGGAAATTTCCGAAGCCAACTGCCATCCGGTGGACAACCGCACCCTGCCCGCAGCGGACGCGCCCGGCAGTATCATTCATGTGTGCCTGAATGGTGATATTGATAATTTCCAAGAGCTTAAAAGCAGTTATGAAAGCCGGGGCGTTTTCCTGCCCCAGGAGATCACCTGCGACACCAAAATAATTCCGGTTCACATTGCCGCTTATCTGAAAAAAGGCGTTCCACTGCCTGAAGCCTTCCGGTTGGCGGTGAATGATTTTGAAGGGTCTCACGCCATTTCCATGCACACGGATCTGGCCCCCGGCAAACTGTTTCTGTCTTTAAAAGGCAGCGGGCAGGCGCTGTTTATCGGCCTTGCGCCGGATCATTATATTATCGCATCCGAACTGTACGGGCTGGTGGAAGAAACCGCTGATTTCATCAAGCTGGACGGTGAAATTCTGAATCCCAACCCTTCCGGGCCGCCGGTCAGCGGCCAGATTTTTATTCTGGACCAGTCGTCCGCCGGGGGCCTCGCAGGCATTGCCGCCATGTCCTATGACGGGACGCCCATCCCCGTCACTCCGGAAAAGGTGCGCCGGACGCCCCTGACCTCACGGGATATCGACCGGCAGGGTTTTGATCATTATTTTTTAAAGGAAATTTCCGAATCCCCCGCGTCCGTGCGGAAAACCCTGGAAAATCGATGGAAAATTGAAGGGGACAGCGACCGGAAACTGATGATTTCGCTGAATAGCGCCAATGTTCCCGGCACGATCATATCCGGATTGCGGGAAGAAAAATTCAAACGCATTATCTTCATCGGCCAAGGGACGGCGGGGGTGGCCGCGCAGGTCTGCGCCGATATCCTGCGGTATTATCTGAAAGAAAAAAACATCCGCGTGGAATCCTATAAATCCTCGGAACTGAGCGGGTTTATCCTGCAGGAACAGAAAACCGGCGAGTGGCGCGATACCCTGCTCATCCCCATCAGCCAGTCGGGCACCACCGCCGATACCAACCGGGCCGTGGACATGATGAAAAAGCAGGGAGCCCGAGCCATCGCCATTGTCAACCGGCGGGATTCCGACCTGTCCTTTAAAGCCGACGGCGTACTCTATACCAGCAGCGGCCGGGATATTGAAATGTCGGTGGCTTCCACCAAGGCGTTTTACGCGCAGATCATCGCCGGAGCCATTCTCGGACTCTATTTCGCGCAAGTCTCTGGCTGCCCGGAACAAACGTTTATTTCAAATGAAATCAAGCATATGATAGCTCTTCCGGCCCTCATGGAACAGGTGCTGTCCCAGAAAGGCCGGATACGGGCGTCCGCCCAGCGCCATGCGAATTCCCGGACATACTGGGCCGCGGTGGGCAGCGGTCCCAACAAGGCGGCGGCGGATGAAATCCGGATAAAGCTCAGTGAGCTCTGCTATAAAACCATTTCATCGGATTTTGTGGAAGACAAAAAGCATATCGATCTGTCCTCCGAGCCCCTGATTTTTATTTGCGCCGCTGGCACCAGGAGAAATGTGCTGGGCGATATCGTCAAGGATACCGCCATCTTTCATTCGCACAAGGCATTGACCATTGTTATTGCCGATGAGCATGAAGACCGGTTTGACCCCTATGCCGATGAAATCATCCATGTGCCGTCCGTAAGCGAACATTTTGCGCCGATTTTGAACACTCTGGCCGGCCATCTGTGGGGATATTTCGCCGCACTCACGATTAATGAAGGCTCAAAATTTCTGTTTGATTTCCGGGAAGACCTGCAAGGCACGATCAAGGCGTTTACCGCGGAAAATCTTGATATCTATGAAATCGCGCTGGAAAAGTCCTTCCGGGAAAAAATCGTTCGTTTTTATCAGGATTTCCGGAAACGCCAGGCGGAAAACCGCCTATCCGCCGCCGTCGGCATTAAAGCCGCAAGCGATCTTATTCTTTTGCTGAAATATCTGGGCGGAAAACTGCAATTGACGGATTTTGAGCTGGATTTCGGTGTCAAGGGAACTGCGGGCAACATGTTCAACCGGTTGTTCGCCGCTCTGGGCAGCGCCATCAATAAGCTTGCCAGGCCAGTGGACGCCATCAAACATCAGGCGAAAACCGTCACCGTGGGAACCAGCCGGATTGAAGAAAAAGCCGAAGGCCTTGTTTTTGATTTCATGCGGGACAAAGGCTTTATCCTCGCCCAGCTGACCATCAGCAACGTCATGGTGTTGAAAAATCTTCAGCCCATTGTCCAGGGGATTAACGGCGCCACTCTTTACCGGATATCCGGCATCCATCTCCTGGGCGACCCGGATGATGACACCACCATTGAAATTATCGAAAAAACCGGCACCTCCGCAAATATGGTTTCCAGGGCCGAGCAGGACAAACGGCTTAAAGGGACCAAAAGAATCATCGTCCAGCGGGGCAACGTCTATATCGGGAAAGGGCGTAAAGACGACCGGAGCATCCTGGTGATCCCCCTGCTCTCCAATGATGCCAGCCGTCCCAATACCATTGAATTTCTATTGCTTTTAGACATTCAATTCCGTTCGGACGCGGCCCTGAAAGCCAGAATCAAAGCCCTGGGCGGAAAATATGAACACATCAAAAACCTGGTTCAGGAAAATAATGTCGCCTGGAGGGACGAATGTCTGGAAGGGCTGGATATGGCGGACCTGTTCGGCGGATCCGCGGAAAAAGTGGCGGAGACCATTATTTCAAAACTGTAGTGATCAATGATGCCTGATAAATGATGAAATCCATGGTGCTTGAAAAAATCAACAGTCTCGATGACTGCCGGGCGCCGCTTCGGTTCATGGATTCACCTGTGCCGAAGCCCGGTCCTGAAGAAATATTAATTAAAATCAAGGCCTGCGGTGTCTGTCACACGGAACTCGATGAAATTGAAGGGCGCACCCCCCCGCCGGTTTTTCCCGTCATTCTTGGTCATCAAGTGGTGGGCGTGGTTGCGGAAAGGGGAAGCCGGGCCAAAAATTTTTCCATGGGTCAGCGGGCCGGGGTTGCCTGGATATTTTCCGCGTGCGGCAAATGCCGGTTTTGTATGACCGGCAGGGAGAATCTGTGCCCGGAATTTAAAGCCACGGGCCGCGACGCCAACGGCGGATACGCGGAATACATGACGGTTCCTGAATCTTTTGCCTACCCCATTCCGGATGCATTCACGAACGTCCAGGCCGCCCCTTTGCTGTGCGCCGGGGCCATCGGCTACCGTTCCCTGCGTCTGACCGGTATACAAAACAGCAGCCGTCTGGGGCTCACAGGCTTTGGCGCATCCGCCCATCTGGTTTTAAAAATGGCCCGCCATCTTTATCCGGACGCCCAGATGTTTGTGTTCGCCAGAAATGAAACGGAGAGGGAATTCGCAAAGCATCTCGGCGCGGTCTGGGCAGGCGATACGGATGATCCGGTCCCGGAAAAACTCGATGCCATCATTGACACCACCCCGGCCTGGAAGCCCATCGTCGCGGCATTAAACAATCTGGACGCCGGGGGCCGGCTCGTGATCAACGCCATTCGAAAAGACAACCGGGACAAAGACCGCCTGCTTTCTTTAGATTATCCTGCCCATCTGTGGATGGAAAAGGAAATCAGAAGTGTGGCCAACATCACCTCGCGGGACGTGCGGGAATTTTTGTTGCTTGCCGCCGGCATGAACATCCGTCCCGAAATTCAGGAATATGCCTTGGCGGATGCCAACCGCGCTTTGCTGGAACTCAAAAAAGGCCATATCCGCGGCGCAAAAGTGCTGGTCATGGATTGATTTCTTACCGACAAAACAACCATAAAAGGACATCATGGGCCCTTCGATTATCTTAAAGGACGCATTTAAAACATTCACGCTGGACCAGGACAAGGTCATCGCGCCGGAAGATACCTTAAAAAAGGCAAGGCTGCGGTTTAATCGGCTGGATCTCAAGATTCTGGATGAAACCGTCCGCATAGACAACGGGCGGCTGGATATTCCGGTATACTTCAGTGTATGCGGGGTGGACGCCGAGCGTCTTACCGGCACCAAAAAGCAGATGGGCAAAGGCGCAACCCCCGTGCAGGCGGAAACTTCCGCTGTCATGGAACTGGTGGAGCGGTTCAGTTTCTACCATTTCGCCGGGAATCCGCAAAATTTTGTTGTCACTACCTTCCGGAACCTGAAAGACCCGGCCATTTCCTTTGATCTGATTGCAAAATCCGTTCACGATGCATCCGGTGATCTCCCCAAAACGAGGGAGATTTTCGCCGATATTCCCATGCGGTGGGCCTGGGGCTGCAATCTGACCACCGGTCAGGTCATGCGCGTGCCGTTTGACTGGTTTTTCGCCATCAATGAATTTAACGGCACATCCGCGGGCAACTGTCCGGAAGAAGCCCTGTGCCAGGGCATTTGCGAGATTGTGGAACGGCACGTGTCGGCCATGGTGTGCCGGGAAAAAATCCGGGTTGCCGGCATCCGGCCAGAATCCGCCACTGATCCGGCCACCAAAGACATGCTGCGGAAATACCAGGCCGCCGGTATCCGGCTGTTTCTCTCCGATTTCAGTCTGGACATGGGCATTCCAACCGTGGGCGTTCTGGCCTATGATCCATCCACCTTTCCGGAAAAAAGTGAAATCGTATGGACCGCGGGCACCACTCCCGATCCCCAGAAGGCCCTCAGCCGGGCTCTGTCGGAAACCGCTCAACTGGGCGGAGATTTTAATACCGGCTCCAATTATGTGGCTAGCGGTCTGCCCAAATTCACGGCCATTGAAGATGCGGAATACATTACCCGGCCCGGCGCGTTCTTTAATATTGCTGACTTGCCGGATATTTCCAGTTCAAACATCAAAACAGAGGTGGAAAACTGCCTGTCCCGGCTCTCCGGAAAAGGATTTGAGGCGATTTCCATGGACACCACCCACCCGGGTCTCGCCCTGCCCGCGTATTATTCGGTAATTCCCGGCGCGCATTTCCGGGAGCGGGCGCAAGGCACATCGGTGGGCATGTTCTCCTGTAAACTGATCATGGAAAAATATCCGCCGGAAACTGCTATTCAAAAACTCATTCATATGGATAAGCTGCTGCCCGGAAAATATTATGCTCAATTTTATCTGGGAATGGGGTATCTGGCCCTTGAAGACCCTGAAACCGCTTACCGGCATTTCGCCGCAGCCCTGGACCGGAATCCGGACCCGCAGGATGCTCCCAGCATTTATTCTTATATGGGGGTGTGTTTAAAAGACATGGGCGACTATCGGGGCGCCCTGGCGGCGCTCAAAAAAGGGGAGGATCTGGATAAGGAGCGGACGGATATTTATAATCTGATGGGATTCTGTTGGTTTATGCTCAAAGACCATGAGGCTGCCATCGATTGCTTCCAAAAAGTCATCCGGCTCAACCCGTCATCAGCCATTGATTACGCCAATATCGCTTCAAACTACCGGGACATGGGCGACCGGGAAAACGCCATTCGCTATTACCAAATGGCGCTTGAAATCGATCCGGGAATTGAATTCGCGAGAACCAATCTTGAAAGACTCATAAAAAATAGAACATAGCCGCATCTGGAAATAGTGTGTATTTATATTTGCGATCAAATAAAATACATAATTTTCAAATTGTTATAACCA
>DAIEHU010000158.1 GCA_027353395.1 Desulfobacteraceae bacterium | reverse complement strand
TGCCCACCCGGTCGCCGGGTTCCAGACCGAGCGCCAGCAGGCCGGCGGCGAAGTTCTCGGCGCGGGCGAGCAGATCCGCGTAGGTCCAGCGCACGCCGCGCGCGGGGACGATCAGGGCCGGGCGGTCGGGGAAGCGGGCGGCGGTGGCGGCCTTTTTTTGGGCCATTGAGGAGTTCAAGGTGTCCTTGTTCGCCCAGGAACTGAAAACCCCTTATCCGGTGTCGGCCAAGAAATTAAACGCGCAGATAGAAGCGATTTCCCTGATGGATTAGTCTGTTGATTCTTCCGGATACGGCGGTTTATCTTCAATCTCTTCCGCCAGCCGGTGATAATACGCGGCAACGGTTCTGTGCCCGTGTTTCATGCAGCCGTCGGCGTAAATCCGGCATTTTGTCTTCAGCATGTCCTGCGCGGCCTGGTATTGCGTTTTGGTGAGCAAACCGCTCCCGAGTATTTTTTGCAATGCGTGAATCCGGAATTTGTCAAGACCCGTGGCGCTTGACAACTGGTCGTCATGGCCCCCGGTCTTGACGATGAGGGGCGCCGGGATCAGATGCACCGGATACCGGCACGTCACCCGGAGCCACAGATCGTAATCCTCGCAGGCCGGCAGGGACTCGTCAAACCCGTTCATTTTCATGAAAAACGATTTTCGCATCATGACCGCGGACGGGCTGATAAGGCACAGGGCCAGGGATGGTTCGAAAATCATTCCGGAGCGTTTCCGGTGCTTTTCTTTGGGATTGGCCCGTTTGCCGTCGCGAATCCATATTTCTTCTGTCTGGCAGATCAAGGCCTCCGGATTGGCAAGGAAGAAATTCACCTGGGCGGAGAGTTTCTGGGGATACCAGTAATCGTCTGAATCCAGAAATGCGATGAGCGCGCCGGAGGCTGCGGCGACGCCCCGGTTCCGGGCCGCGCTCACCCCTCGGTTTTCCTGATGAATGACGGTGACGGCACTTCCGTATGCTTTCAAAAGATCGTCCGTCCCGTCCGTTGACCCGTCATCCACCGCAATGATTTCAAAATTAGGGTAATCCTGCGCCAGCACGGAGTCAACGGTTTTTTTGAGGCACCATGCCCGGTTAAAGGAGGGGATGATGACGCTCACCAGTGGCTGGGCCGGGGTATGGATTTGGGAATGATCCGCCGGGACGAACCTTGGGGTGTTTTCCGTTGAATGGGTTAAGGGTCTTGGCATATTTATTTAAACGGAATCGACAGGCGGTAGACGCCGTATTCCAGGGTGGCCTTGACTTCGGCCCCGCCCTTCTCAAACACCCGCATCATTTCTTTGTTGGCCGGCAGCACGTCCGCCGTGAAACCCTGGAGTCCGCGTTCTTTCGCCAGCCGGATCAATTGCTTGTATAAAAAGGTGGCGATGCCGAGCCCCTGATATTCCTCGTCAACAACAAACGCCACGTCGCCGTAAGGACGCTTGGGATCCTTCACATACCGGGCCTCGGCGACGATGTGGCCTTTGCCGGTATCTCCCACCAGTCCCACGATGGACATGACCTTGCCGTAATCCACGTTGACGTATTCCTGCATTTTGGAGTGGGGCATGGTTTTGAGCGGCGTGAAATAGCGGTAGTAGACCGATTCGTCCGAAAACCGGTAGAACAGGCGCCGCATTTCCTCCTCATCCGAGGGCCGGATCGCCCGGAATCTTATGGAAACGCCGTTTTTAAAGGTGTGTGTGCAGTGGACTTCCGTGGGGTAGAGATGGGCGTTAAGCTCGATAAATATCTGGTCATTGTAAATGATTTTTTGGAGTTTGGCTTCCTCGATGAGTTTGGCCCGGTCTTCCGGATGGGCGATTTCAATAAGCGCCAGCGCCCGTTCGCGCATGGTCCGTCCGTTGAGGTTGGCCACCCCGTATTCCGTGACCACCAGATCAAGGGATTCCCGGATATTCATCTGGTTAGGGATATCATCCAGCGATAGCCGGATATTGGCTTCGCCTTTCAGGTTCCGGCTTGGCAGCGCGAAAATGGAGTATCCTCCATAGGAGATTTCCGCGCCATTGACAAAATCGATGACTTCCGCCGAATCGGTGGTGACATTGCCTTTGCCCACATGCAGGGAAATGCCGCCGGTGAGATCGATTTTCCGGATGTTCACGATGGCGACAAACTTGGGATTTTTCCCGATGCGCATGGGGTTGAACACTTTGTCCAGCCCCTGAAACTCCACAAGCGGGTTCAAATCCAGCCAGTTCAACAGATCCTGGGTGCCCAAAGCGTAGGATGTGAGGGTTTTACCGGGGAAATGCTGTTTAAATCGGTTGGTGACGGCCCCGCTGTTGATCAGATCCATCAGGGCGTCGGAAAATATCGGTGAATGTACGCCCAGATCCTTTTTCTGCATGAGGTGTTTCGCCAGAGGTTCATAAAGGGGGCCCAGGGAAAAGGAGATGCAGCTCCCGTCCTCGATGGCGGACGCCACGTTGGCCGCCACCTTGTCAAACACCGGGTCAATGGGCCAGCGAGGGAAGTAAATGGGTTTTTCCGTTGATTGGACCAGCATGTCGAATTCCTTGATGGAAACGAAGCTGTTGCCCAGGGTCATGGGAATGTCCGGATTGATCTCCCCCACAACAAACGGCGCTTGATCCATGACCAGTTTGGCGACATCAACAGAGACCCCTAAGCTGCAATATCCTAGCTTGTTGGGCGGCGTGATCTGGATAAAAGCTGCGTCGAAGGGGATCTGGCGGGAGCCGACAAGCTGGGACAGTCTGGAAAACCGGCTGGGAATCAGGTCCACCCGGCCTTCGAAAATAGCTTCCTTGGCCACCCATCCGGAAAAAAAAGTCTTGAGCCGGTATTTCAGATTTTTCAGTTCATGGATGGAGATGACGTCGCCGAAACTCAAGAGTTGAAACAGCTCCAAATCCTGAAGGTTGTCCGCATTGGATTCCATCAGATGCTTTACCAAAGTCCGCGGTTCAGCCGCGCCGGTGCCGATAAAAATGCACATGCCGGGATGAATTTTTTCCAGGGCCTGTTCCGGCGTTACCAGTAGTTTTTTCCAATCTTGCGCTTGGTTGTCGTTCATGTCGGTTTAATCCATCGTGTTTATTTTATATTATTGTATTAACAAGAAATCCCCTTATCTCTTGGTGTTTTGATAAAGATAAGGGGATCTATTGCCAGTCAATAAAAACTGAGTTGTTGTTTGAAGCGGTTTATCTCTTAGTCTTTGGGATACATGCGTTCGATTTTATCTTTGTATTTTTCCATGACCACATTCTTTTTGACCTTGAATGTGGGGGTCATCAGGCTGTTTTCAACGGTAAATTCCGGCACAATCGCGATTTTTTTGATGGATTCGAATTTTGCGAAATTCTTGTTCTTTTCCGCCACTTCGTTTTCAATGAGTTTAACGATTTTTTCGTTGGTGAGCAGTTCATCGAAATCATTAAATGTGATGCCGTTCGCCTGGGCATATGCCTTGGTATTGTCCGGATCCAGGGTGACCAGCGCGGTCAGGTATTTGCGCCGGTCGCCGATGACCATGATCTGATTGATGTATTTGGAAGTGGCGATGGTGCCTTCAATGGCCGATGGCGCGATGTTTTTACCGCCGGCGGTGATGATGAGGTCTTTTTTGCGGCCCGTGATGCGCAGGAAGTTTTCCGAGTCAATTTCGCCTAAGTCACCGGTATGGAGCCAGCCGTCCGAGGTGATGGTTTTGGCGGTTTCCTCCGGCATTTTGTAATATTCCCGCATGACGTTCCGGCCACGGAACAGGATTTCGCCGTCATCGGCGATTCTTTGCTCAATGCCGGGGCCGGGAGGGCCGACCCAGCCAACGCGGTAATTGTCAAAGCGGTTGACGTTGGTGAACGAAGTATTTTCCGTCATGCCCAGCCCTTCCAGCACGATGATGCCAGCGCCAATAAAGAATTTGGCGATACTTGGATCGAGAGGGGCTGCGCCGCTGATGCACCAGCGCAGCCGCCCGCCTAACGCTGCGTGAAGTTTGGAAAATACGAGTTTTGAGGCGATTTTATACTGGATATCCAGGAGCAAAGGAACCGGCTTCTTTTCTAACCGGCAGTCGGCCATCTGGTCACCGACGCTTCTGGCCCAGTTGAAAATTTTCAGCTTTACGCCGCCGGCTGCTTCCGCGCCGCCCACGACCTTGGAATACACTTTTTCATAAATCCGCGGCACGCTGGGAAACCAGTGGGGTTTGGCCATTTTCAAGTCATCGACAAGGGTGTCGATACTCCTGGCAAAGTTGGTGGTGGTGCCCGCCAGAGTGGAAGTATGCACGAGGGTCCGGGCGAAAATATGGGCCAGCGGCAGGAAGAGGAATCCTTCATCTCCATCATGGACGTCAGCGCATCCTTCAGCGGACTGCGCCGTAAAGGTGATGTTGTCGTGAGTGATGACCGCGCCTTTTGGAACGCCCGTGGTCCCGGAGGTGTAAACGATGGTCGCCATATCCTGGGATGTGACGGTGCCGATGCGGTCCTGAAGTTCCTTGTCGCTGACGTTTTTTCCAAGCTTCAGGAACTCTTCAAAACTGATGATCCAGTCATCCCCTTTGTGTTCACCGCTAAACAGGATCACTTTGCGGATATTGGGGATTTCATCCCGGATTTTGAGGATTTTATCAAGCTGTGTCTTGTTTTCGGCAAACACCAGCACGGAATCCGAGTGATTGATGATGTATTTGCAGTCCTGGGGCAGATTGGATTGATAGATACCGACTGTGGCCACGCCAGCAACCGCATTGGCCATGTCGCACAAAACCCACCGGTAACAGGAATAGCTAAGGATAATGGTTTTGTCGTCTTTTTGACAACCCAGGGCCATCAGACTTTTGGATACTTGTTTGACCTGGTCGTAATACTCCGCCCAAGTGACGGATTCTGATGTGCCTTCCGCATCCAAAAACCATCGATACGCGGTCTGGTTGGATTTCGCGTCAACGGTTCTTTTCAACAACTGGTGGATGTTCTGGTAATCTATCATGCGTGCCTCCCTTTTGATGGTGTGTAAATCGGAAAGATGCTCCAAAAAGTTCAATCGGACATGGCTTTGAGGCGATGCCCCCCAGCAGCGATCATTGATGATTAATTTTGTATATTTATGAGAAAAAAGAATGAGTGTCAATCGTTTTCAGAAAGCAAAGCCGATAGGATCTTTAAACAGAGAACGTCATGCCTGCATACCCCACAAATGAGTCCCCTGGATGCCTGTCACGGCTGGAACTGTATCCGACATAATGAGCGGTTCTTGCGCCGAGCCGCTTGGCCGCAGCGATGGCCGCCGCCGCCGCGCCTGAGCAGCAGGCGTTCTGGTGGTGAAGCCCTTCAGCCATCACCCCTTCGGGATTCATGGCCAGCATCAGGTCAATGACTTTCCGGTCATTTTGATCTCTGGCCCATTCCGCCGCGCGTTCGCCCCTCCCGGCGGGGGCGAATCCGTAATTGTCGCCGTAATGGGTCAGATCGGTGGAGCCGATAACTTTTATTGTTTTGCCCGCTTTTTGTGCGGTATCCGCAAGCAGTGCCGCCATTTCTAATGTTTTGAGGGATGGCGGCGCGCCGATGGGGATCAGGCGGCTTGTCTCAAAGAAGTGCTTGATGAACGGGAGTTGCAGCTCGATGGTGTTGTCCGGGGTGAAATGGGCCGGGGTTTCAATCTTGAAGGGGAATTGCTCCGCCAGCATCCCGGAAATCTCCGTCTCAATCTCAATCGCGCCGAACGGGGTTTCCCATGCGCCTTCCGTCATGATGCAGGCCGTTGATTGCGGATGCAGGTGCATGCCGAACACAACAACAATATCCGGTGGCGGTTCCTGCTTTGGGCCCCGCAGGGTGGCAATGACCCGGCAGGCCAAGGCGCCTGAAAAATACCATCCCGCATGGGGCACGATGCCGCCCAGATGGCTCGTTTCCGGCAGGTCTTCCATCCGGGTGCCGCTTAAAAAAGCCCGGATTTCCGCCTCGCATTCCGAGGCTTTTGCCGGATACCAGGATCCGGCAAATGAAGGTTTGCGAATATTCATGAAAACCTCCGTACTGATTTTTCTCTGCGTCTCAGCGCCTCTGCGCGAGATATGTTTTTTCTCCCGCGGAGACGCAGGGGCGCAGAGGGTTTTTTATTTTCATCACTCATCATTTATATTTTTTTATCGTTCTCTCAAACCCCGGCAAGGAATTGACGATAGTGCCCTCATCCACGCAGTAGGCGATCCGGAAATGGCCGGGGCACCCGAAGCCGGAACCCGGCACGGTCAGAATACGCTCCTCCTGAAGGGCGCGGACAAACGCCACATCATCAGCCGCCGGCGATTTTGGAAACAGGTAAAACGCGCCCGGCGGAACCAGAAATTCATATCCGCAGTCAGAGAGCCCGTTGCACAGGAGTTCCCGGTTCCGGGCATAGGGCATGATATCCACGCTCGCGCCCTGA
>DAIEHU010000157.1 GCA_027353395.1 Desulfobacteraceae bacterium | reverse complement strand
TGTTTATCTTTACATGGTGATGGACCTTTACAGCCGGAAAATCGTCGCATGGCAAATTTATGATACCCAAAGTTCGGAACTGGCCGCTGATTTGATGACCGAGGCCTGTCTATTGGAAAAAGTCGGCAAAGATCAGGTTTACCTGCATTCAGATAACGGAACCCCAATGAAAGGAGCGTCTTTGCTTGCCAGATTGCAGGAACTGGGCGTAATTCCATCGTTCAGCCGGCCTTCGGTCAGCAATGACAATCCCTATTCGGAAGCGCTTTTTAAAACCTTGAAATATCGTCCGGAATATCCTGACCGCGCATTTGAAAATATCGGGCAAGCCCGGCGGTGGGTTGAAAATTTTGTTATCTGGTATAACAGAGAACATCTGCACAGCGGTATTTGCTTTGTCAGCCCGATTAACCGTCATGAGGGAAAGGACGTCGAAATTCTTCAAAAACGACATCAGGTTTATTTGAAAGCCCAACAAAACAATCCGCTCCGGTGGACAGGGGAAACCCGTGATTGGAACCCGCCTGGAAAAGTCTGGCTGAATAAAAGCCATAAGCACCAATTGCCGCCCGATCAGTTAAAAAAAGCGGCATAACCCATTTTTTTTAGAAGAGCGTTTAGCTGTTTTTTTTATTTTCCGAGGCGACAACTTGCTTGACAATCACCGCAATTGAACAATTTAAATTTATTCAAAAAAATAAGCGAAAGCATCCATGACGTATCCATCGCGCCATTTGCATTAGCCGAACCGTTTCTGGACCTGGCATCCCGGTTTTCAGAAGAACCGGGCACGGTGGTGTTGATGAGCGGAGGGAATCTGGATTGCGCCAGATACCATATTCTGGCCATCCGGCCCTGGCTTATCCTAAAAGCCCGCAGGCGGCAAGCCGCTGTAAGCGCAGGAGGTCAAACGATCCGCATGGAATGCGACCCTTTTGACCTCCTGCGGCAGGTGATGCGTCACCATGCGGTTGCCTTTGACAACCCGGCCATTCCGGTGGGCGCGGGGTTATTCGGCTATCTGTCCTATGATTTAAAGGATGTGGTGGAAGAGTTGCCGCGCACGTCCATTGATGATACCGGCCTGCCTCACTTGTGTTTTTTCGCCCCGTCAGCGATTGTTCTTCACGACAAAATCACCGGACGGACCTGGCTGTGCACCCCAAACCGGAAGGATGCGGACGGCCCGATTGCCGGATTTGACATGGAAACCGTATCATCCGCGATGGCTTCCGGCCCGGTCCGGCATGACGGTTTTTCCGGCGGCGCAAGCGGTCTCAAATCATCCTTCACCCGTTCCGCTTATATGGATGCCGTCCAAAAAATTAAGGATTACATCAAATCCGGCGATATTTATCAGGTGAACCTGTCCCAGCGGTTTGAAACGGATTTTTCAGGCTCCCCGTTTTCCATGTTCAAAACCCTGTATGAGACCGCCCCCGGCCCGTTTTACGCTTTTGTGAACGCAGGCGATCATCAGATCATTTCCACCTCCCCCGAACGGTTTCTGAAACGATCCGGAAATCATTTGGAAACCAGGCCTATCAAGGGCACCCGGCCCAGAGGCAAAACACCGGCGGAAGATAAATCCTTTTCCGAAGATCTCCTGCAAAGCCCGAAAGATGACGCGGAATTGTCCATGATTGTAGATTTGATGCGCAATGACCTGGGCCGGGTATGCCGGGGCGGGTCCGTCCGGGTCGCCCAGCACCGGCGGCTGGAGGAATATCACAATGTATTTCACCTGGTGTCGGTGGTGGAAGGGGAATTGAAGCCGGACAAGGACAGTGTGGATCTGCTCCGGGCCGCGTTTCCCGGCGGGTCAATAACGGGATGCCCGCGCATCCGGGCCATGGAGATCATTGATGAGCTGGAACCCGTCCGCCGTCATGTATACACCGGGGCCATCGGTTATGTGAGCTTTCATGACACCATGGACCTGTCCATCGCCATCCGGACCGCCACGGTTCATCAGAACCGGATATTCTTTTCCGTGGGCGGGGGGGTGGTCTATGACTCCGACCCTTCGGATGAATTTGATGAAACCCTTCACAAGGGCAAAACCCTGATAGAGCTTCTGCGGGCGGAGAATGCTCCCTGTGCGGCGGATGAATGGGTCTGGCGGAATGGCCGGCTGGTGTTGAAAAAGGAAGCGGCTTTGCCGTTGGGATCTCTCGGGGTGCAATACGGTTACGGCTTTTTTGAAACCATCCGGGTGGAATACGGTGTCCCGCAGTTTCTGGATGACCATATCCGCCGGTTTGACGTGGCATGGGATGCCTTGTTTCAATCACCCGCGCCGGACCTGACCTGGAAAGAGCTGATCCATCAGGTTATTGACCGCAACAACCTTCAAAATATAATCGCCGCAGTCAAAATCATGGCCTTTCATGGGGACCGGACGGAACCGCCGTTTCATCATAATTTGATTGTGACGGCCCGAAAATATACCCCGCGCCCTGCGATTGTAAAAAATTTTGGGCTGAGTCTCGCCACCTATCCCCATCCGCGGCAAACGCCCTTGTCTGATTATAAGACATTGAATTATTTATATTATTATCTTGCAGGAAAATGGGCGGCGGATAACGGGGCGGATGAGGCCCTGATTTTGAACCCGGACGGGTCCGTGTCGGAGACCAACACCGCCAACATCCTGATGGTCGATGGGCAGTCCGTGATCCGGCCCGAATCGCCTCATGTGCTGCCCGGCGTGATGGAAAAACAGGTTCTTCGGTATCTGAAAAAAACCGGATACGCCGTTCACACCCGGAAAATGATGCCGGCCGAGCTGTTTTTGGCAGATGTGGTGCTCGTAACCAATTCTCTCATGGGCGTGGTTCCGATGCTTGGTTTAGGTGGGAAAAAGCTAAGCGTTTGTGTTGATTTTTGCAAAAAAATTAATGAGGCAGTATTGAAGGAGCTATAGTTCAGGGCGCTTTCAAATGGCCGCTGTTGAATTCATTTGCTAAATTTCTTCATTTTCTTTGCATCGCCTCAAAGAAGTTTCATTACTGATACCTCTTTTCCTTATATATTATATCCTTCAAACTATTTCTAATTTCATTAATTTCATCTTGGAGATAATTTAATTTTGTTTCAAGGCTCAAATGGTCTCTTGGAAAATCGATGCAATTACATATGGAAGCAGCGTACCTCATCTGAGAAATAATATAATTTAGTGGATCAGGATCATATTCAGGCGGGATTTCAAAAAATTCTTTTTTTTCGTTAATTCTAAATTTATCCAATAAAACATGCACCAATTTTTCGAATTGATAACGGTTTATTGCTTCAATATGATACATAACTTTAAACGGTGAACCCACTCCAGTTGGAAAAGATAGCTGCGTCGCTCTTAACGTTGGGTCATTTTTTGAACTACCAACTTTAAAAATATTATTTTTCATAGTTTCATTATGAAGCACATACACGTAACCTTTTTTTTCTTCAATTTCATTAATTTTGTTATTTTTTTGATTTTCATAATCTGTCATTTTAATGAACCTCTATGATTCAAATAAAGTTCATGCGCACAAAATATTAGGTTAAAATACATGTTCACATTGGGTGAAGTGTACTGAAATGATTAATATTATATAAAAAATATCAATAGATATTTCTGAACCGGCCCATGGCTTTTTCCACATTCGCATAACTGTTAAACGCGGACAGGCGCACATACTGGTCACCGCAGACCCCGAATCCCGCGCCCGGCGTACACACCACCCCGGCCTTGTTCAATAGTTCGTCGAAAAACTCCCAGGAATCCTGGCGTACGTTGATCCAGATATACGGAGAATTCACGCCGCCCACACAGGAAAACCCCAGGCCGTCCATTTCCCGGCGGATCAGGTCGGCGTTTTTCATGTATGAATCGATGATTTCCTTTACTTGCCGCTTGCCAGCAATCGTGTAGATCGCCGCCGCCGCCCGCTGCACCGGATAGGACACCCCGTTGAATTTGGTGGAATGCCGCCGGTTCCAAAGCGCGTGCAGGGCATGCCGGTTGCCGTGGCCGTCAAACGCCATGCAGTCTTTCGGCACCACCGTAAACGCGCACCGGGTGCCTGTAAACCCGGCGGTCTTGGAAAAGCTCCGGAATTCCACGGCCACTTCCCGAGCGCCTGGGATTTCATAGATGGAATGGGGCAGGGAATCGTCCCGGATAAAGGCTTCATAGGCGGCGTCAAACAGGATTAACGCCTTGTTTTTTCTTGCAAAATCAACCCACAGCGCCAGTTGATCCCGTGTAATCGTGGCCCCCGTGGGATTGTTGGGAAAACATAAGTAAATCAGATCCACGGGCTTTCCGGGAAGCGAGGGGATAAACCCATTGTCCTCTCTGCATTCGAGGTACACGATATTTTGGTACCTTCCGCCCGAAAAATCGCCGGTGCGGCCGGCCATGACATTGGTGTCCACATAAACCGGATACACCGGGTCCGGCACGGCGACGGTGATGTCGGTGGACAGGATTTCCTGAAAATTGCCGGTGTCGCATTTGGCGCCGTCAGAGATAAAGATTTCATCCGCCGTAATGTTTGCGCCCCTATTTTTAAAATCATTTTCCGCAATGCTTTCCCGTAAAAAAAGGTATCCCTGCTCCGGGCCGTAGCCGCGAAAGGTGGCGTCCGCAGCCATTTCATCCACCGCCGCGTGAAACGCTGTGATGCAGGATTCCGGGAGGGCGCGGGTGGCGTCGCCGATGCCGAGCCTAACAATTTCACGTTCCGGATGCACGGTTTGGAATTCGCTGATGCGTTTTGCGATTGTGGAAAACAGATAGGATGCCTGGAGTTTCAAATAGTGTTCATTGATTCGGATCATGGCTGCCGCCTCTTCGATTTTATCGATAAAATTTTTGAAAATGCCGTCAACGTTTTTGCCGTTTATAATAAAATGACAACGGCCTGTCAATATTGACGGCTTTGATTGTTTCCCGTTTCCCGGTTCCCGGCGTATGCCCCGTCCGCATTCATGCTTGACACAAGCGCGGTATATTACATAAAGTAACCTCATTATAAAATAAGAAATTCATTATCAATTTATATATAGAGGAGCCAGCCATGTTTGAAGAAAGCATTCAGGACGACATCAGAATTGTAACGTTTAAAAACGGAAAAACCAATCCCATCAACCGGGAGATGTTGCTTCGACTCAAAGAGATCGTGGAAGAAGCGGACAACAACCCCACCCCGAAAGGCATCATTTTAACCGGGGATGGACGGTTTTTCTCCAGCGGATTTGACCTGCCGATTTTTATTAATTTCAAGGACAAAGCCGATGCGGTGGCGTTTTTTGAAATGGAGGAAGAGGTGCTGGTGTCGCTTTTTGCCTGTAAAAAACCGGTGGTTGCGGCCATCAACGGTCATGCTGCCGCCGGCGGGCTGATTTATTCCATGGCGGCGGATTACCGAATCGTGAAAGACCACCCCAAAATCAAAATCGGCATGAGCGAGATCAAAATCGGCCTGCCCCTGACCTTTGCACAGGATGAAGTCATGCGCTATGGCTTTGACAGCAGTCTCAAGTTCCGGGATGTCATGTTTTTCGGCGACATGATGGATGTCCACAAGGCAAAAGAATTAAAAATTGTTGACGAGATCGTTCCCGAAGCGGAATTAATTTCCCGCGCAAAACAGGTCATCACCCAGTGGATCGATACCCCCAACCGCCCCTTCATTCGGATTAAACAACTGATGCGAATGGATACGGTAGGGCGTATCCGCAAAAAACTCAAAGAGGAAAACTGGCACGAAGGCATGGATTGTTTTTTCCGGGACGATGTCCGCCAGACCCTGGCGTTTGTTCAAGCCAGTATGGCTTAACAGCGCGCCAGGCGGTATATTGGCATGGAGCTAAACACGTTAAAGGATATACTGCCGCTGGTAGAAAAGCCGAGCCGGTATCTGGGCGATGAAATCAATTCCGTTAAAAAAATTGCCGCCACGGTCAGGCTGCGCTTGGCGCTGGCGTTTCCCGATGTGTATGAAATCGGGATGTCGCATTTCGGCCTGCAGATTCTGTATCATATTTTAAACCGTCAGGACGGGATTGCTGCGGAACGGGTCTATACGCCCGGGTTGGATCTGGCGGCCCGTTTGACATCCGGGGGGGGGCCGTTAAGTTCTCTCGAGACCGGAACGCCGCTGTCGGCCTTCGACATCATCGGGTTCAGCCTGCTTTATGAGCTGAACTATACCAATGTGCTCCTGATGCTGGACCTGGCCGGGATTCCGTTTTATTCATCCGAGCGCGACGGTTCCCACCCGCTGGTGATCGCCGGCGGTCCCTGCACGGTCAACCCCGAACCCATGGCGGATTTTTTTGACGCCATGGTGGTGGGTGACGGGGAAACGGTGATTGTGGAGATGGCCGTAGCCTGGATGGCGTGGAAAGATAATGGCCAAACCAGCAGGCATGACCTTTTAGCCGCCTGGGCCGGAATCGA
>DAIEHU010000156.1 GCA_027353395.1 Desulfobacteraceae bacterium | reverse complement strand
ACTATGTTTGACCGTTGGTTTGAAATGGCCCGGGCCGGTCTCGCTTCAATAAGTCCACCCGCCAATCAAACAACCTGGCACGTATTTTTCATCGGGATATGTTTCAGCGGAATGAGATACTGCGCCCGGAATATAATATATAAGTGCGGCGGCTTGCCACCGCACTCTCAAAAATAACCGGCTTTTGATCCATGAAAGCAAATAAACGCTATTGAGGGTAACGCCAAATTGATAAAAAATTTAAAAAAATCGGCATTCGGACAGTTTCAACTGAAAACCGGGGCATACCATTAACGATACCCCCCTTCACTTATGGGAGATTCTATCAATAATCCCCCAACCGGTAAAAATTATTCGCCATAAACAGTCAATTTGTAATTTCCGATGATCCCCAAAATATTTTTTGCTTCCCAATCCGCATGGTTGACTTTTCTAATGCCGCCATTTTTCATTGCAGCTTCATAACTGGCGTCACCGGTGGCAACCCAGCCCAGAATGCTGGTGCACTCGGCGGTTCCCACCTTCAATGACTGCCCGGCGCTATCACCAGAAATAGGCAATTTCAGCTCCGTATACAGATAGCCAACCGGAAAAGACGTCGCACAACCGATCAGTACCGGCAAGAACGCGATCAAACCCAAAAGACACATCAGCCTCACTTTTTTCATTTGTAACCTCCTGTCTTTTTCAAAATTCTTTTGTTTATCACGTTTGAAGTCAAATATCTCTGTCCGAATGCCGAGGGTACATGATATCCAATCTTCTGTCCGAGTTTATATGATACCTGCTCGTCAACGGCATATCAACTGAATTATCTATCGCTGTATTAATTTTTGAATAAATGCTAATATGAAACGATAAAACCGGTCTGGACAAATATCCTTTTACAACCCGGCCGGTCATTGGTATAATTCAAATATAACTATCTAATATTTATAAAATAAATGAACCCATCCGCCAGCGCATACAAAAACCAACGGGCTATTGCCGGAATTTTACGTTTTGTCCTGGCGGCGGCGTATCTGTTCTTGACTGCGGCGAGCCTCTGGCTTTGCAAAGATTTCTCCCCCGGATACCTTCTTGATCGCGTTGTTCCCTATGGTCTCCCGCCGCTGCTGACCCTTTTAAGCGCTGCGTTTTTATCGCTTTTTGTGCTGAGCCTGGAACAGACCCGCACCGAAACCCTTCTGTTTTCCATCATCTGCCTGGTGTTTGCCGGTTTAAATCTGGATATTTTTCTGCTGGGCATCATCCAGAATCCGCATACCGCTCTCGTCATCTCCCGAATGGACCATTTCATGCTGGCCCTGGTTCAACTGGGGGCCAACCTGCATCTGGCCTATCTGGTATGCGAGAAAAAAAATGCCTGGTGGGTGGTGTACTGTGGTTACGGGGTCGGGGCGATAATGGCCTTGTTCACGCCCACAAACTTATATTTTCAAGGTGTTTACACCTATTACTGGGGCTTTTTCGCCAAAAAGGCCATTCTTTATGACGTGATGAGCATGCTCTGGCTTTGCGGAACCATTTACGGCATCATTATTCTATCCCTTTCATACCGGAAAACATCAGATTTACATAAAAAAGACACCATTAAATTCATTCTCCTGGGATTTGTCTGTACAGCCGCCCTGAGCCTCACCAACACGCCCGCCATGTATGGATATGAAGTTTATCCACTTGGAACCTTTACATTTATTTCTCTATTTCTGCTTGCGTACGGGTTGTTTAAATATAATTTAAGAATCGCCTTGCAGCAGTTGAGAACGGTGATTTTTTTCGCCGGGCATCTGGCAATGGTGGCAGGGACGGCATTTGCATTCACACGATGGCTCCCCGTCTATGCGGCGGAATGGAAACCCATTCTGGGCATTCTGGCGGCGATACTGCTTTATCATCCGGCATATCGAATCTGGGACGCATTTTTAGATCTGTTTATCAAACGGTCATCCACGATTCTTCAAAAAGAACTGTACACACTTACCTCTAAACTGTCCGAGCTGCATCATCTGGCCGATATTCACCGGGAAATATGCCGGTGGCTGTTCCGGATTTTTATCAATTCCCGGTGTGCAATGATCTTCGAAACACGGGCTGGCGATGTTTTCACCGGCTGGAGCACCTGGAACGCCGAGCCGTTTTCCGGTTTCTTCAAGTCGCCGCCGGAAACACCGCTTGGCGATACGGCCTTCACTATTGACGCGGGCCATCCGATTCTGAAAGAGGCGATCAAGACCCGGCTCGCGCTCATCACCCGGGGAGACATCGACCGATGGATGGGTGATCGGAAACTGACGGTTGATCCGGACGACAGCCTTATTCAGACTGGCGTCATCATACCGGTTTTTTCCCAATTCCGCATGATCGCCCTCCTGCTCATCGGCAACCGGCATAATGACCGGTCCTATTCAAAACCGGAAAAAAACATATTGGCGCAGATCGGCGTTTTCCTGGGCCCGGTCATTGAAAAAGCAAAGCTTCTTGAAGAACTGGAACAAAAAGTTGAACGGCGGACCCGGGATTTATATGCGGCATTAAAGAAAGTGAAAGAAAAAAATCAGAAAATTTCCATGGGCATCACCACTATTAAAAAGCAAAACCATATATTTCTGACCCTTTTTGAAACCAGCACACGCATTCATGAAATAGAAGAACTGCATGAGCTGTTCGCCTTTACCCTCAATCAGCTCCGTTCGCTGTTTCCCCATCTGGGATTCGGCATTATTCATCATGGCGAGCGGACTGAAATACTTGAAAGCGGGGCGTTCATCGGCATATCCGAAAAAGAAAAAACCGTTATTCTGAAAAATCATCAACACATAACCGATGAAAGCATTGACCGGATAATACATGAAGGACTGCCTCCGGAAGACGCGGCGACAGGAACAGAACCGCCGTCCTGGATGGTTCAGCCTTTGCAGATCGGCAACAACCGGGTGATCGGAAAAATGATCGTCAAAGGGCCTCCGCTTGATCAAATATCCAGCCGGGTGATTTCCATATTTCTGGCCCAGGTTTCCGCCGCCGTCCATAACAAGGTGCTCATGCACAAACTGGAAACATCCGCCAATACCGATGGATTGACCGGCGTGGCCAACCGGTCGCTCTTTGACAAGGAACTGAAAAAAGCCATCAATAAATCAACCCTTTTTCCTGAAATCTGCTTTTCCATTTTAATGATCGATATTAACGGCTTAAAACGAATCAACGATAATTTCGGGCATGACGAGGGAGATGAAATGATCCGGATGGTCGCCCGGCTTCTTGCCGCCGCCAGCCGGGAAACCGACACCCTGTGCCGGATGGGCGGGGATGAATTTATTCTCCTCCTGCCAGCGACTGCCAGCGAACAGGCCAAAATTGTGATCAAAAGAATCCGGAACCAGGAAAACCGGTTGTTTTTGATTTGCCGCCAGAGCAACGGCAACCCGGTTGAAATTCCGGTGCGCTTCAGCATCGGACTTGCGGGGTCCGATGAAACGGCTCCCGGCAAAGTCATGAAACTCGCGGATCAACGGATGTACAGCGACAAGGAAAAATTCTATCAGAATTCAATCGAAACGATTCATGGCCCTCATCGCTGACGGCCCAGGCCCATATTTAACTTGACATATTTCCGCCGACAAAATAAGAAAATAGATATTAAAACAAAATGTTAAATCAACCATTAATATAATTTCCGCATCCCATGTTCACAGACAAAACCGATTCGCTTTCCCTGCTGTATCAGATCACTCAGATCATCAACAATGCCTCTGATTTCAAGCAGTCCCTTTACAGCGTGCTGGAGCTGCTGTCCGAAACCCTCCATATGGTCCGGGGCACCATTACCATCCTCGACCCATTCAGCGATGAAATCAGCATCGAGGTAGCCCACGGCATTTCCAAAACCGCGCTTCAGAAAGGAAAATACAAGCTCGGTGAAGGGATTACCGGTCAGGTGATTCAAACCGGCCACCCCGTCACTTTAGCCAAAATCAGCCAGGACAAGCGTTTCCTTAACCGGACAGATGCCCGCAAGATAATGAAAGATCAGGAAATATCTTTTATTTGCGTACCCATTAAAAAAGACAGGCAGGTGATCGGCGCACTCTCCGTGGACCGGCCCTTTGAAGCGTCCTATTCTTTGAAAGACGGCGAGCAATTTCTGTCCGTGGTGGCGGCCATGATCGCCACCCAGGTGATTTTTTTAGAAAGAAACCGGGTTGAAAAAGAAAAACTGGCAGCGGAAAATGACCGTTTGCAGGCGGAACTCCAGAAAAAATACCGCATTAAAAACATCGTCGGCAACAGCAATAAAATGCGGGAAGTGTATCAAATGATCTCCCAGGTGGCGGCCAGCAGCGCCACCGTGCTGATCCGGGGAGAAAGCGGCACCGGCAAGGAGCTGGTGGCCAACTCCCTGCACTACAACAGTCTCCGGGCTAAAAACCCGTTTATTAAAGTCAACTGCGCGGCCCTGCCGGCCAACCTCATTGAAAGCGAACTGTTCGGACATGAAAAAGGCGCATTTACCGGCGCGATTCACCAGAAAACCGGCAAGTTTGAACTGGCGGACAAAGGCACCCTGTTTCTGGATGAAATCGGCTCCATTAATCCGGATGTTCAGGCAAAGCTCCTGAGGGTGTTACAGGAAAAAGAGCTGGAACGGGTGGGCGGGAACAAGACCATCCATGTGGATGTCCGCATTATCGCGGCCACCAACCGGAATCTGGAAAACGCGGTGATAGAAGGGCTTTTCCGGAATGATCTCTATTACCGGATCAACGTGTTCCCCATTTACATTCCCCCCTTACGGGAAAGAAGAACCGATGTCCTGGTGCTGGCGGATTTTTTTCTGGAAAAATACGCCAAGGAGAATAACAAGCAAATTCTCCGGTTCTCCACGCCGGCCATTGACATGCTCATGGCCTACCACTGGCCAGGCAACGTCCGGGAGCTGGAAAACTGCATTGAGCGGGCGGTTCTGCTCTGCGAGGACCAGGTCATCCACAGCTACCATCTTCCGCCCACACTCCAGACTGGCAAGGAATCCGACACAGCGCCGAAAGTCTCTCTTGAAAAAGCCATCGGGCAACTTGAACAGGAAATGATCATCGACGCTTTGAAATACACACGGGGGAATATCACGCAAGCCGCAGGCACATTAAACACAACCGTTCGGAAATTTTCATACAAGGCTGCCAAATATGGCGTGGATCCCCGGCAGTACCAGGGCTAAAAATTAAAGCGCGTCCGGACCCTTCTCCCCGGTCCGTACCCGGATGACTTCCTCCACGGGAAGAATAAAAATTTTGCCGTCTCCGATTTTACCGGTTGACGCTGATTTCTGTATCACTTCGATTACTTGTGATAATCTGTCGTCTTCAACAATAATTTCGATTTTCAATTTGGGAATAAAATCCACTGCATATTCCGCGCCCCGGTAAATTTCGGTATGCCCTTTCTGACGGCCATATCCCTTGACTTCCGAAACCGTCATGCCATGAATGCCGATATCGTTTAACGCCTCTTTGACATCATCGAGTTTAAAGGGTTTAATCACTGCTTCAATCTTTTTCATGCTCCCGCCTCTTTTCGTAAAATATATTTTATAATCAATGCGCCACATATCCAGCGCAAATCGCGCCGGCCTCAGATGGGCATAAACCGCGCCGCTTATTATTTACTTGACACACTTCTTTGATTTTCTTAATAATTCTCTATAATAAAACCACGCAAATGCAACAGTCCCGGAAAATGTCAAAATTTGAAAAAACATAGCAACATTAACCGCGTATGTCCATATGATTGTCAAACAATCGTCTTGATACGAATGTAAACACACGGCGCGGCGGTTTTTAATTTTTTCAGGCGGAGATGCATGACGGTAAAAATTTATATCAATGAAGACGACACGGCGGTGTTCGTTTGTCCGGAATGCCAGAAAACATGCGTTAAGAATGTCAAAAAATACGCCGAGATGGACCGTATCCCCCGGCTGAAAGCCAAATGCACCTGCGGCCATTCCTATGAAGTATTTCTGGAAAAACGGAAAAAATTCAGAAAACCCACCGAGCTTTCCGGCATCTACAAATACGTTCCGGAAGATGCGTCCACCCAGGAACATACCGGGATAATAACCGTAAAGGACATGTCCTATACGGGGCTCCGGATCAAACTGCAGTTGATGCCCCGGTTTAAAGTCGGGGATATGCTTTGGGTGGAATTCCGGCTCGATGACGCCAACCGGTCCCGGATCAGAAAAAAAGTCGTCGTCAAAAACATGAAGGGCTTAAGCGCCGGTCTTGAATATTCCTCTCCGCAGAATCATGACAGCGTTCTGGGCTTTTATCTCTTCAATTAAGCCCTCTTCAGATACCAGTCCCAGACGCCCCGGACCTCATCGCGCAAATCCCGGAACTGATGATCTGGCAACATGGCGGGTTTTTCCTGCAAGGTCAGCCGGTGAATATAAAACC
>DAIEHU010000155.1 GCA_027353395.1 Desulfobacteraceae bacterium | reverse complement strand
AGGAACGCGGCCCGGCCATTATGATAACTGGCGGCAAACCTGTCCACTGATTTCACATCCGCAAATCCCCGATCCGAATCATCCACCGCCTGCCGGGTGAGCATTTTTGACAGTTCATTGTACTGCTCCCCGGTCCGGGTGATCATCACGCCGCCATCGCCAACATTCTGATAAACACTGGTGTCAGCCATTGATCGGGCCCCCTGAAGGGAGCCTAAAATTTCCCCTACATTACCCGGATTCAGGCGGTGGTCTTTCAGGTTTTTCAGCATCCCGGCGGTTTCGCCGGTTTTGAACTCCGCCTGGTCTTTCAGGAACGCGGCCCGGCCATTATGATAACTGGCGGCAAACCTGTCCACTGATTTCACATCCGCAAATCCCCGATCCGATTGCAGTTCCGACTGCATGGCAATATAGCTGGTGAACGCTCCGGTATAGCCATTCTGCTGAACCGCATTATCATACCCCTGCCTCAAGCCTTCCAGATTCCCGTATTCTTTTTTAAGCCCCGTGTCCTTGATAAAATCCATGGCCTCAAACGGGCTGGTTTGAAGAGAATCCGCAAGATTTTTCAAAGCCCCGGCAGAACCGCCCTGGGACGCAGTCTGAAAATTTTCCACCGCCCGGATCACCTGGTTTTCATTCATGCCATGGGCCTGTGCATAAGCGCCGATGGCTTCGGCATGGGAAAGTTTTTCCTTCATGCCGGTGATGCCTGCTTTGGCAGTAGCAGCACCTGCCACAAGGGGATTCCCTTCCCCGAACGCGCCCACAGCCCCCATGGAAGTCTGTAATTTGCTGGACGCATCATAGGTTTTGGATATCCAGGCGGAACCTGCCCCGGCATTGGCGTACACCATGCTCGGCGCGACTTCCGTGAGTCCATGCACGTCCGAACCCCATTTGGACGGGTTCATGGCGGATTCGGCGGCACCCGCACCGTATTGTTTAAACCCTGACAAATTTCCGGCAAAATGCGCCATGGCCGATCCCCCGAATTTGGTCAGAAGGGCGCTGAACACCCCGGCCACCATAATGGCCGACCACCGGGCCGCACCGAACGCGGCCATGGCTTTTTGGGAGGACGATGAAAACAGCATCATGCTTTTAAACCCCAGACTGCCGTTGGTGATTTCCTGAAACAGATCAAAGGTTTTGTCCATGGCGAAACTGTGTACCAGTGCGTCGCAGATGGTCCAGGATGTTAAAAACACAAAAATGCCGAACAACATCCCCATTGCCCTTGGAAACAGCGGGGTGGGAATCAATATGCAAAGAAACGGCACCATGCCGATAAAGATACTGAACACCACACTGCGGATGATAGGTATCCATTCATTTGCCATGATGCCCATGCCCATCATGGAGTTTCCGGCGGCCCGGCTGGACAAAGCAGATATGGCGCTGTCCGGGCTATAGGTGGTATAGACATCCCACAGGGCCGAGGCCACCAGGTATTGCCGGAACAGATGGGCGGACGAAAACGAAGACCCGAAAATGGCGGACGCCATGTTCACGGCTTTCTGGCGGCAGATATCGGTCAAATCCGTGCCTCCGGCAAGGGCGCTGTTGACCCCAAGACCTGCTTCTCCGCATCGTTCCTGCCAGAATTTTTCCACTGCCGGATTGGTGTCTGACAGGCCGTTCAGATAAGTGGAAAGATTGGTCCATGCCTGGGTGCAGGTCTGGGTGGCCCCGCTCCGGTTGGCGGAATCATACCAGACTGTATAGATGGCCGGATTGACCGCATTGGCCAGCACCTGACGAAAGTCCGAGGTGGTGTTTAATAAATTCACGTCAATGGTGGAGCCGGGTTTGGCGATCTCAAAAAACACGCAGTCTTCCACATACCGCCGCATGGACATGGAAATATACGTGCCGCTGGCATCACTCCCCGCCAGGTCCACCCCTCCGGAAAACACCTTGTCAAAAATGGAATAAGACAGGCCCCCGGCATTGTCCCGGTAGGATTCCGGATCTCCCGCCGTCCAGATCATGTCCACAAACCCTTTTTCAATGGCGTTGGACAGTCCGGCCAGAACCACAATGCCTTCCGGCACCCCGCCCACGGTCTGGGTCTCGTTTAAGACTTCATCATGGATCGTGATCTGGGTGGTGGGCCGGATAAAGGTGATATAGACGATGATCCCGGCCATGATGACCCCGAACCATTTCATCAGGTCCCATGAATGGGTTTTGCCTGAAAAAATGCCTGATCCGATGGAGACCATGCCGCCGATGACCATGCCAAGCACAATCACTCCAAAAAACAGGGTCTGATACCGGCCGTCCGACATGATAAGCCCCAGCTTCTGGAAGGTGTTGACCGTGGCGTCAAACTGGTTCCAGACGATGTATTCCTGAAGACCGGCAGGCACTGCGGCGTAAGCTGAAGAACGGGACAGCAACAGAACAACCGGCAAGTACAATGCCGCTATAATTTTAGAGGATTGAATATGTTTCATTATCGCGTCAACCGGTGGGCCACGCCTGCGTTAAAATACCGGGCCAGGCTTGCATAAATCTGGTTTTTGGTTTCATCCGCCCGCGCATCGTATTCCTGATATCCCACAAGTTCGGTGAGTTTTGCTGAATACTGGTTCCGGGCAGCCCGGACATATTCCGGGAGGGCGTTTTTCATTTTTTTGAGTTCCGCAATGGTGGGGGAGGCCAGCTCAATATGGCATAGATTCTGCTGGGTAGCGTTTGCGGAGCCCTGGCTATTTGCCACAATCACATCCCCGGTATCAATGACCGTCTGAATGGTGTCATAGAGATCCGTCATCATGACGTATGCATAAGCGGACGCCACCACATCTGCGTAAATGTCCGCGATGCTTGTCGGGTTTGCCCCCGCGCCCTGGGCCGCCACATCCCCCACAATGGAATTATAAATGGGCATGGGCAGGATTTTGACGAAATTTTCCTCCGCCACCGTCAATGCCTGTTTGGCAATCATTTTCGTGGCAATGGACTGCAAGACCGTAAAAATCCACTCCCGCACATTGGGGTAGGCAGCGCCGTTAATGGTGATGCTGGTCATTTTGACGCACTGGCTGTTGATTGGCCTGGTCCATACCTCACCATTCACCAGCCCGTCAATATTGTTGGGGGTGTCTTTGGGACATTTGGCCACATACTGAGGCGTTAGGGTCGCCCCGTCGATCATGATGTCCCCGATATACCCCCGCATCAAATCCGCGTAACTCGCGGACAAGCCTCTGGTGGCCAGGAGGTTGCTTAAAATAGACCCATTGGTGAAAAACAACGCTTTGATTGCCACTGGGCAGGCGGAAATCTGCGCGTTTTCCGATACCCCGGCAATGGCCTGAAGCGCCCCGGCAGTGGTGTTTTTGTCATTGCCGCCCGTGGTTTTGATGGCGGTGTAAAGGTCCATCACGCCCGTGCTTTGCACAAAATCCTGCACCGCCATGGTTTTTTTTGCGGAGATAAGGTCAGAAGACGGGCCGGATGTCAGCCCGTCCGCCACTTCATACACCAACGCCTTGGTAGCCTTGCAGTCGTCCAACTGAAGCTGGTTTAAGCGGTCGGTGATGGCTTCCAACGTGTTTAAGGATTTCGCACACTGGGAGCAGAGTGTGTTTAAGGCTATGTCAAATGCCACGGCAGGGGCGGCGTTCATCATGTTTTGAAGTTTCTGGACCAGATAATCGGCGTTTAAAAACGAAAATCCGCCCATGAACACATCAATGCCGCCGCACCCGGCCTTGAATTTTGGCGGAGTGACGTTCAAGAGGTAATCATTTCCGGAAGACCATCTGGCCGAAAAACTCCCCAATGTGCCGTACCCCCGTTTTTGGCCGGTAAAATAATCAGCCTGGGTGGTGGTTTTTTGGTCAATCCAGTCGTCAATCCAGGCGGCATGGGCCGTTTTGGAAGTGATTAGCGAAAAAACCACCCAAAAAATCAGGATAGCCTTGTGATTGTTTGAAAAAATGGTGTATGCAGGTAACACCATCATCGTTCCCCCTTGTTTTACAAATATGAGACTGCGAGAAAATAAAGACGTGACATCCGACTGGTTTGCATTTTTAAAAAAAGATTTTGTTCAGGGATTTCCTGCCTTTTGCGGGTTTGAAGTCACTCACATAGACCACGGCATTTTTGAAACCTGCCTGAAAATCCAGGAAAAACACCGGCAACAGGACGGGTTTGTCCATGCCGGGGTGATTTCCACCATGGCGGACCATACCGCAGGCTACGCCGCCTATACGACCGTTACCCGGAAATCCCGCATCCTGACGGTTGAATTTAAAATCAATTTTTTCAAGCCCGCCACAGGTCCGCTCCTGATCTGCCGGTCAAAAGTCATCAATAGCGGCAAAAAAATCAAGGTGGTGGAATCCGAGGTGTTTTCCGTGTCTGACGGAACGGAAAAACTGGTTTCCAAAGCCATGCTGACCATGACTGCCGTGCCAGCAGAAAAAATCCAGTCGTCTTCGTAAATCGCTTGGGTATAGGAAACACCAATGCTTCTTCATTTGGTTTGCCTCCCTTGTTCCACCAAATGCCCGATGGCTTCCGCATAGGTCTTGCCGGAATTCACCAGCGCTTCGATCTTATAAATATCATTCGCGTCGGACGTGAACAGGTAATAGGAAAACGGGTCCACGGCCAGCCGGGAAATGCCCACCCCCACTGGCGTATCCATAAAAATTTCGGAATACCGGGGTTTGGGGCTTTTGACGCTCTTTAAAAGCCGCATGGTGAAATTGTCATAATCAATGATCTTGCGGCTTTTTGCTTTTTCAAATGATCCGGACTGGAGATAGAATTTATAGGCGGAGTTGTCCCGGATGACATCCCCCACGGACCCGAACATTTCGAGATCCATCAGAGACTGGGTGATCACCGTAAAGCTTCCACCATATTTTCTGGCCCGGCGATAGCCCTCCTCGATGATGTTCCGGAGCATGTCGTTTTCTTTAAAAAACTGCCAGGCTTCGTCAAAAATGATTAATCTCTTGCGGGACCGGTCAGACAGATAAAGATCCTGGGTCACGTAATTTAGCACCTGAAGCGTGATAATCCGAAACAACTCGGGCTGCTTTTTCAGTTCTTCCAGTTCCAGCACCACAAATTCATCTTTTGAAATATCAAGTGTGGACCGGCCGTTAAACCAGTGACCATAAGGCCCCTGAGAGGTGAAGCTCCGCAGGTTGAATGCCAGTTTGGATGCCAGAAGGCGCAGATCCGCCACGCAGGTTTCGTTTTCCCGGCAGTCGATATCCAGCACTTCATCCGCGTATTTGGGAAAATTGGTCAAATATTCATAGACCTTGTCGATATCGGAATCCTGCCCGTAATTTTCATAAGCGTAATACACCGCGTTTTTGATCAGGGTGCGTTCGGTTTCCGTGGGTTCTGAGCTGGTTGCGGAGAACGTCATCTGCAGGATAATGGAAGCGATGGTGGAGGCGTCTTCCTTGATATTGACGATATTGGAAAACGGGTTGATCACCATTTTTGAATCTTTGGAAAACTCCACATACACACCGCCGAACATTTTGCAGAGTTTTTTGTATGACCCGCCGATGTCAATAAGGCGGATGATGCCGTTTGCCGCGAAATAATTGAACACCAGGTAATTGATGAAAAAGCTTTTCCCGCTGCCGGTCTCCGCGCACACCAGGGCGTTCATATTATTGGCCCGCTTGTCAAATAGATCGATACCGATGAGTTCCCCTTTGCGGCCCACAAACAAATTATAGGGCTCCTGACCGCCTTTAAAATCCGACTGGATGGGCAGGCAATAACTGGCGGATTTGGCGTCGCACACAAAATCCCGGTCCAGGCCGTTCAAGTTATTTTTGATATTGTACAAACCAAAGGGCAGGGCGGACAAAAACAGAAGACACACGATACCCCGGTCTTCCTGCATGGTAAATCCTCGCGACTCCCAAAGACGCTTGACCCTGGCCAGGCCTTCCCGGGTTTCCTGCTCGGATTCTCCGATAACCCAGACCATGGGCATGATCCGGACAAACGGGGTGCCTTTTTCCACCTCGCCGGTGGCCCAGGTGTATTCTTCCTGCTTGCGTCTCAGACTGGGCGCGAAACTGCCGGCTGCCTGCTGCTGAAGCACAAAATTGCATTTGGCGTGAAGCCGGGCTTTCAGGGATTCAAACACCACATTGACCGTGATGAAAAACGGCTGGCGCACCTGGTTGGTGTCGGACTGGACCCCCCAGATATCGCCGGTCAAATAATTGAACAAAAACCCGTCCACTTGTTCCGGCATGGTTTTGGGGGTCATGCACCGGAAATGCCGGGACCCGATTTCCATCCGGTCCCACCGGGTTTTAATGGGGGTTTCGCTTAAAATGATCTGATTGCGGATGGGAATATTTTCATCATACCGGGCCTGTTCCGGCGGATGATCGTTAAACAGCCGCATCATGAGATAAATCAGATCCGAGGGTGGGACCGGCCTTGGAAACAGATAG
>DAIEHU010000154.1 GCA_027353395.1 Desulfobacteraceae bacterium | reverse complement strand
TCCGCGCCCGCATTTGGCGCGGCCGGCAACTGGTCGGACAAGTTAGAACTTGGAGGCAGCGTTCAAATGCGGTGGTATTACCTCAACAACTTTTTGGATTTCAATGACAGCAACAAAGCTGACGACTGGAATACATTCCGGTTGCATACCAAGGTGAACGCCAAGGCAACGATCAGCGACGATATTTCGGGATTTATTCAACTGGCGAACCAAACCTGGGGAAACGGGGTTGCGCCAGGCAATGATCTCGAAGGCGTGGGGGATAAAATTTTTGTGGATAATGCCTATCTCACCGTCAATCATTTCTTTGGCTCGGATCTCATATTCCAGGCCGGACGCATGAATCTGATGTATGGTTCCGGGTTTGTGCTGTTTGACGGCAATTCCCAGTTTGGTTCCACCAATATGTATTTTGACGGTGCGAAACTGACTCTGCCCATCGGCCAAAAATCCACTTTGGACGCCCTATATTTTATCGATGAAGAAAACAACAGAGCCGACAATCCGAAAGACGATATTACCATGGGCGGACTTTACTTAACAGCCCATTGCCCGGTCATGGGCAGCGAAAAAGGACAGCAGGAAATTTACGCCCTCAACCGCAGGGATGATAAACTGACCAAAGACATATGGATGACAGGCATTCGGTTATCGGATCAATTTGAAACCGGTTTTGATTATTCCGGCGAAGTGGCGTATCAAATGGGGAAATTTCAGAGACGGCCGGAACATATTGATCAAAAAGCGCTGGGCTGCAAACTGGATGCCGGCTATACGCTGGTGGACGCGCCAACAACCCCGCGTATTTTTTGCGGCTATACGTTCATGGAAGGCAACGATCCGAAAACACACGCCAACGAGAGGTGGGACGTATTTTACGGCGGCTGGCCTCAATGGGGTGATATGCTGGCATGGAAATACCTCAATCTGCCAGGAAACAGCATCGCCGACTATGACCCGAATTATAATAGCGGCAGCAGCACAACCGGCGAAGCCGTTTACTCCAATCTATCCATAGCAAGCGCAGGCATTGGCGCTAAACTGACTACGCAACTGTCTATGAAATTTACCTATGGGCTACTCACTGTTGACGAACCTGATTATTATAAAACGCTTAAAGACGGTGATCCCGGCTATGATGCCGCCAATCCTGCAAATAACAGACTGCTTGTCAAAAACAGCGATGATTTCGGCAATTATTACCAATTGGATACAAACTATGCGTATACCAAAAATCTGTCTTTCTGGCTGTATACCGCCATGATCGATCCGGGAAAAGCGTTTAAAAATAGTGACCCAGCCTATGAAGTGCTGCTTCAGACCAAATTAGTGTTCTAAATTCCAGCCATTACAGACAGACAATAAAACAGGCATGGTTTCTCCAAAACCATGCCTGTTTTATCTGAATATATAATTGGTTATAAAAACGCCCTTGATTCAATACAAAAATCGCTATACTGATAAGAATTATTGAACCGAATCCGTAAAGGGGAAACCACATGACCGGAAATGAATTTACAGAAGACAATGTCACAACCATCCAGCATTTGAAAACCATTCCGGCCCTGGAGGGCTTCAGCGAACAGGATCTTCAAACCTTCCTGCGCTTCAGCGAGATCAAATCATACAGGGAAAACGAGATCATCATAGAAGAAAACAGCCTGGATGACCGGGTGTTTTATCTGATTTCCGGGAAAGCCAAAGTGGTAAAAAATGGCAGGGAATTAATCATCCTTCGCCGCACCGGGGATGTATTCGGTGAGATCGGCGTAGTCACGGGCATTGCACGCTCCGCATCTGTTTTCGCCATGGGCCCCACCATGTGCCTGATTATCCGGACCGCTCAAATCGAGAACCTGGATGAAAAAAACCGGCTTTCTTTCAAATACATCCTTTATCGGGGATTTGCCGAAATCCTAGCCAATCGCCTAAAGAGAACCACGGAAGAGCTGATACAGGCGCGCACCGAGCTTTCCTTGAAAAAATAAGATTGACTGACTTTGTTACAGCGTCTTTAACAACCGGTCATGGATTCCGTCAAACCCGCCATTGGACATGACCAGTATGACGTCCCCGGCTTTGGCGATATTTTTAAGATATACAATAATCGCTTCCGTATCCGGAAAATAATGCGCGTCCTGGTTTTGTCCTTTTAAATCCGCCACCAGTTGTTCCGAAGAAAACCGGCGCCCTTCCGGGATTTTGGAAAGCATGGGCGGCTGACGGATACAGATGATATCCGCCCCGTCAAAAGCCATTGGATATGACCCCTGAAAAACATCCCGCATACTGGTATTGGTTCTGGGCTCAAACACGGCGATAAGCCGGCCATCTGGATAAAATGGACGTACCGCCCGAATGGTTTCCCGCACCGCTGTGGGATGATGGGCGAAATCATCCATCACGGTCACGCCATTTTTTACCCCTCTAATTTCTTGCCGCCGTTTCACCCCGGCAAAAGTTTCAAACGCCTTTATGATTGTTTCCGGCGGAACCCCCAATCCGTTGGCCGCGGCGATCGCCCCAAGAGCGTTCAGCCGGTTATGCGTTCCGGGAACGCTTGTTTTAAAACGACCGAATTCCTGACCGTTCTGGAACACCGTAAAGCAATTCCAGGGCGGCGCAATGCCTGAATCCGAAATCCGCCAGCAGGAGTCCTGTTTCATCCCGTATCTCTCCATGCTCACGCGTTTCCCTGACGTTAGGTCATCAATATTTGGGTCATCATCCCAGGCCGCCAGCAGTTGTTCCGGTCCCATTTTATCAATAAACCGGCCAAATGCGCGTTTCACATGGGCCAGATCATCAAAAATATCCGCATGATCAAACTCCACACTGGTCAAAATCGCCACATGCGGATTAAAATGCAGAAACTTCGATCCCTTGTCAAAAAAAGCGGTGTCATACTCATCCCCTTCGATCACCACATATTCGCCCCGGCCCAGCCGGTAGTTGCCATCAAAATTTTGCAGGATGCCGCCGATCATAAATGACGGATCCAGCCCGGCTGTCTGCAATATCCACGCGAGCATGGCGGATGTCGTGGTTTTACCATGGGTGCCGGCCACCACCAGGGCTTTTTTATCCCCCACCACAAAATAGTTCAGGGCCTGGGGCATGGAACAATAGAACAGGCCTTTACCCATCACGTAAACCGCCTCGGGGTTGTCTTTTCGAACCGCATTGCCCACCACCACGAGATCCGGACCATAATCCAGATGGGATGCATCAAACCCCTCAAAAATGGAAACGCCTTTATTCCTTAGAAAGGTACTCATGGGCGGGTATACATTGGCGTCGGACCCGGTAACCGCATAACCCAGGTCTTTCAACATGCAGGCCAGCGCCCCCATGCCGGTTCCGCAGACAGCAGTCAGATGAATTTTTTGAACATGATTTGGTATGGTATTGGCGTTCAGCATTTAATCAATATCCTTCGCATCGCCGAGGGAATTGAACACTTCCTCCGCGGCAGCGACCGTGTCATCAATATCTTTCCTGGAATGAGCGGCGGATACAAACAGGGCTTCAAACTGGGACGGTGCGAGATAAATTCCCCGCGCCAGCATCATCCGGTAATACCGGGCAAACTTTTCCAGATCAGCGGTCTTGGCGTCGTCAAAATTCTCCACCGGGCGCTGGGTTAAAAACATGCCGAGCATGGATCCTACCCGGTTGATCACAGCACTGGTTCCTGTTTTTGCGGCTGCTTGTGAAAGACCCTGGGCAAGATGCGCGGCGGTGGCTTCAAGATCGTCATAAAAACCCGGTTGTTTGAGCGCTTTCAATGTCGCAATACCGGCAGCCATGGCTAGCGGATTGCCGGAAAGAGTCCCGGCCTGATATACCGGCCCTTCTGGCGCGACCTGGGACATGATATCATTTCTTCCGCCATAAGCCCCCACCGGCAGGCCCCCCCCCACGATTTTACCGAAACAGGACAGGTCCGGCCGGATGTTATATAAAGACTGGGCGCCGCCGTAAGCCACCCGGAATCCGGTCATGACTTCATCAAAAATGAGCAGGGTCCCGTGCTTTCCGGTTTCGCTTCGCAACATCTCCAGGAACCCCGCCTTGGGTGGAACCAGACCCATGTTACCCGCCACCGGTTCAACAATAACCGCCGCAATTCCATCCCCGGATTTCTTCATGACTGCTGCAAAGGCATCCATGTCGTTGTATGGCAAAGACAGCGTATGCCGGGTCACCGCATCCGGAACACCTGGACTGCCGGCGATTCCAAGGGTGGCTATCCCTGATCCCGCTGCCACCAAAAATGAATCCGCATGTCCATGATAACATCCGTCAAATTTGATAATGGTGTCCCTGCCCGTAACCCCCCGGGCCAGACGTATTGCGCTCATGGCTGCTTCCGTGCCGGAATTTACCATGCGGACTTTTTCCACTGAAAAAACGGCGTCACATATCATTTCAGCGAGTTCCACCTCGAGGTCAACGGGCGCGCCGAAACTGGTTCCCCGTTTTAATACCCGGCCGATGGCAGCCATCACATCCGGATGGGAATGTCCCAAGATCATGGGCCCCCATGATCCCACATAATCAATATAGCGATTGCCATCGGCATCAGTTAGTCTGGAACCCATGGCGCTTTCAATAAATACCGGATCCACACCCACCGACCGGCAGGCCCGGACCGGACTGTTGACCCCGCCGGGGATAATTTTTTGGGCCTGTTCAAATAAATTCCGGGATTTTTCATAAATTTTCATCAGCCGTCTTCCCCCTGATTTTTCAATAAACCGGTTGACATATTTGTAAGTAAAACGGTAGTCACGTTACCAGAGGACGCCATAACGGTCAAGGGATCGTTTGACATATTCTGCTTACAAATAACGATTCATCCGGTTTTATTTTTTGGGCGTACACAACGATGGTTATGAATCGCCAAAAACAGATCGAACAATTTGCAAAACTGGCTGCCACCATCCTGGGCCACTGTCCCTATGAATTCGGCCTTGTGCCGGATGCTGACGGCTTTGTAAAAATAAAGGAATTTATTCAATCAATTATTGAGACGGATGGCTGGCGGCATATCAGCATCCGCCATGTCAACGACATGATGCTGATGCTGACTGATCCGCCGGTGGAGGTGGACCATAACCGTATCCGGGCAAAAGACCGGGACCACCTGCCGCCATGCGGCCCATGTGAAAATCCACCCAAGCTCCTGTATATCAGCATCAAACAAAAATCATATCCCGCGGTCGTGACGGATGGCATTCATCCCACGTTTCACGCCCGCGTCATTTGCAGCGAGGATCCGGCAATAGCGGAACGCATCGGCAAAAGGAGAGACCCACATCCGGTGCTGCTTACCGTTCATACCGGCCTCATGAAAAATCAGGGACTCATCATATACCAGTCCGGAGAAGGCATATACCAGGCCGACAGCATCCCTGCCGGGTGTTTCACCGGCCCGCCCCTGCCAAATGAAAAACATGTGGGCAATCACGCAGAAAAAAAATTGAATCCTGCTGATATCTATAAACGCCAGGCCCAGGCAGGCGCGTTTCACTTCGATCCTTTTTCCATCAATCCGTCGACTAAAAATTCGCAAAAAGGCAAACATGGGGAAAAGGATCTAAGCTGGAAACGCAACAAAAAACGTTTGCGAAAAGAAAAGAACCATTACTGGCCAGATACCTGATCCATGAGCGATCTTAACAAAAAAACAATTTGACAAGTAAATCCCAACTTGTTATTTAATAAATTTTCTATAAACATACCGCACCGGGGCCGTTAGCTCAATCAGGCAGAGCACCTGACTCTTAATCAGTAGGTTGTTGGTTCGATTCCAACACGGCCCACCAATGAAATCAATAAGTTAAGGCAATCATAATTATGATTGCCTTTTTGTTTATTAAATTTGTCCCCATTCTGTCCCCATTCTTAATCAAAGCGCTCTAATATCCGATAAAAAATAAATCTTATCCCAATCCGGAAGAAAATCCTTAAAAAAAGACAATTTTTCCAACAAAAAAGGAAATTGCAAAAAATGCGAAGCTCCTTTGATATTATTAAACTGAGTGGCAATTAACTTATCATATACTTACCCACACTTGTTCAATATTTTTGCAGAAAACTCTACATGCCCGGACCGTTAAGGCACGATATGTAAAATTTTTTGAAAATTTTGCTTGTTTGGTTCTGAAGCAGAATCTGTGGGAATTTCAATTACCGACCTTTCTCGCAACCATTTCACAAATGGCCTTTTTTGATAACATGTTTTTCGGCCTGATTTGATCCGGCCGAAAGGCCCCTCACCCCTGCTATCCAGATTCGCAATGTAGCTGGGGTTGATTAACCCACCGGTGAATACCTTGATCTCAGTTCTTGCAATTATCTCACTCGGCCAATTGTCGGCCATTGCATCAAAAACATCTTTTGCCGCGCCCATTACAATCTCCTTTTCAAATGAAAAATGAACAACAAGAAATCAAATCTATTATC
>DAIEHU010000153.1 GCA_027353395.1 Desulfobacteraceae bacterium | reverse complement strand
GAACCACCCTGAATTAACCCAAAAAGCCCTTGAACTCTTGAGAAATCCCGCCGCGTTCGAGTGGTACCTCGTCCCGCTGCTGGCCTGTGTGGTCTACATTTATTTTAACGAGATTTCCAAAAAGAACTGGAAGGGTGTCGCTGCGGGGCTATCACTCTATATGGTGCACTGGTTTTATGAAATCGGAAACGCGTTGATTCAGCATTTCTCCGGCCATGCCCTCTGGACCGTGCCTGCGGGCACCGGATACCTCCTGCTCGTGGGCGTGGGCGCGGAGATTTCCCTGATGTTTTCCGTGGCCGGTCTGATTTTCAGCAAAGTGCTGCCCGAAGACCGGCACTTAAAAATCATGGGCATCAACAATCGCGTCCTGTTCGCTCTGGGCAATGCGGCGTTTTTTTCGATCTTTGAAATATTTTTAGCCAAGACCCCGGCGTTTCACTGGGTGTATCCTTGGTGGGGCGCATTCCCGGTGTTTGTCACGGTCTATCTCCCGTTTTTTCTGGCCGCCAATTTCGCCTATGACTGGCGGCCGAAAACCCAGATCCGGTGGATCGGGGGCCTGTTCGCCGTCAACGCATCCTTTCTCATCGTATTTGCAGGAATTTTAGGCTGGATATGATCCGAACCTGACACCGAATGAGCGAACAAAAAACAACCGTTTATCTTTGCCAGGTCTCTGAGACCGTTTCCTGCGGGGCCTGCTGCGGACTGTATAATGTAGCGGATGCTTCATTTGAAGCACTCTCACAAATGCTGGCGCGGCGAAGCCGGGTATTTTACACCTTGCCCCGGACCATGGATACGATTCTGGATTTCGGCCGAGCGGAAACCGCAAATCTTGGCGAGCCGCCCATGCCGGAATTTCATCACTGCCCGTATATCGGATTCATCGGGGATGGATCCAGGCGGGTTGGATGCCTGCTGCACCCGCAAGCCGGGGGAAATTCCGGCGTGGATTACCGGGGCCTGAGCCATTACGGGTCCATGACCTGCAACATGTATTTCTGCCCCGGCCATCGCAATCTGCCGGATGATTTCAGGCAAATCCTTCGGGATCTGGCCGAAGACTGGTATGCGTATGGACTGATGATTTCAGAACCAGCGCTGCTTGAGGCCCTGTATGAGGGAATCATGAAACGGGCCGCCGTGGCGAAAATAGACCCGGAACGGGCGGGTCGGCCCGAAAACCGGTCCCTCTGGACCGAGTTCTTCACATTAAAGGTCCGGTGGCCGTTCCGGGCGGAAAACCAGCCCCTGGCGGGTTATTTTTTCAATGACCCGCTGTATCCGAAGCCGCCGGTTGATTATGGGAATCTTGCACCTGCCCCGTCCGGATTCGACCGGATCTTTCGCGAACTTCATTCCCGGTTCACTTCCCCCGCCGGCCTTATGGCGGCTGAGAAGTATCTCGACCGGCTGCTGGACGATCTTGCTGCAACATTTACCTGATGACCTCCGCAATCAATACCTCCGGACTCTTGATTTTTTCACCCAGCCGTTACTGAAAATTCAACCGTCCCGCCCGTTCTTTGTTTTGACTTTTCAGGAATTTACCTGTAAAAAATCCATTTCCGATATTTTGTAATCGCTTTAAATCATATAAATCGGGAGCCGACGCCGGAACCCTTTTTCCAGCGGCATTTGCCGGATGAGAATCCAAACGAGGAGGAGAAAAACAGACATGACGACATCCCAGGACTTACTCGCAAAACTGGAACAGAAAAGCCAGGAGGCCCTTCAGGGAGGCGGCGCCTCCCGGATTCAAAAACAGCATGAATCCGGAAAATTAAGCGCCCGGGAACGCATCGGCAAACTGATGGATCCGGGCACATTTGTTGAACTCGACCGCTTTAAGGCCCATCGGTGCACGGATTTCGGCATGGCGGACCAGAAAGTGCTTGGCGACAGCGTGGTAACCGGATATGGCCTTGTGAACGGGCGGCAGACGTTCGTCTTTTCACAGGACTTCACCGTGTTTGGCGGCTCCCTCTCTCTTGCCCACGCGGAAAAAATCTGCAAGATCATGGAAATGGCGCAAAAAATGGGCGCGCCCATCGTGGGCTTGTGTGATTCCGGCGGGGCAAGGATTCAGGAAGGGGTCATGAGCCTTGCCGGATATGCGGATATATTCTTAAGAAACGTCATGGCTTCCGGCGTGATCCCACAGATTACGGCCATCATGGGGCCGTGCGCGGGTGGATCCGTGTATTCACCGGCGCTGACGGACTGGATTTTCATGGTGGAACAAACCAGCTCCATGTTCATCACCGGTCCTGATGTCATCAAGGCGGTGACCCGGGAAGTGGTGACCAAGGAAGATCTGGGGGGCGCCATGGCCCATAATGAAATCAGCGGCGTTGCTCATTTCGCATCCGCAAATGACGCGGCATGCATCTTAAAAATCCGCGAACTCATGAGCTTCTTTCCCCAGAACAACCTGGAAGACGCCCCGCGCATCCCCTGCACCGATGATCCCACGCGCCGGGATCTGAAACTCCGTGACATTGTTCCGCCGGATCCCAGCAAACCCTATGATATCCGGGACATTATCCGCTCCAACGTCGATAACGGATATTTCTTTGAAGCTCATGAGCATTTCGCCAAAAATATTGTCGTGGGTTTCGCCCGGTTCGACGGCGCGCCGGTGGGCATTATCGCCAACCAGCCCAATGTGATGGCCGGTTGCCTGGATGCCAACGCGTCCATGAAAGGCGCGCGATTTGTAAGGTTTTGCGACGCCTTCAACATCCCCCTGGTCATCTATGAGGATGTTCCCGGGTTCCTTCCCGGCATCAACCAGGAGCATGGCGGCATCATCAAGCACGGGGCGAAACTCATCTACGCGTTCTGCGAGGCCACGGTGCCCCGCCTCACCCTTATCACCCGCAAAGCCTACGGCGGCGCCTACTGCGTCATGAGCTCCAAGCATATCCGCGGGGACATCAACCTCGCGTGGCCCACGGCGGAAATCGCGGTCATGGGCGCGGACGGGGCAGTGAATATCATTTTCCGGAATGAAATCAAGACCGCCACCGACGCGACCGCTGAAAAACAGCGGTTGGTGGATGACTACCGGGAAAAATTCGCCCATCCCTATAAAGCGGCGGAATTCGGATATATCGACGACGTGATCGATCCGGCGGACACCCGGCCCCAGATCATCCAGGCCTTAAAAATGCTCAAGACCAAACGGGATAACAATCCGCCCAAAAAGCACGGAAATATTCCGCTTTAATCATAGGCGATATTCATAATGTCTTTTGAAAGTATTCTGGAACTGATTAAAAGCATCTTGATTACACAGACAGGGATTCCCAATCTGACCGGCGGTCAGGGATTCATGTTGTGCGTCGGGCTGCTGTTTCTGTATCTGGCCATCGCCAAGGAATATGAACCGCTACTCCTGCTGCCCATCGGATTCGGAATTTTTATCGTTAATTTCCCGCTGGCCCCGCTCATGGGCTATACGGAACAAGGCAATCCGGAACTGTTGCGGGCTTTTTTCAAATACGGCGTTGAATGGGAAATCATTCCCTGCGTGATTTTTCTGGGTCTTGGGGCCATGACGGATTTCGGGCCCCTCATCGCCAACCCGAAAACCCTGCTTGTCGGGGCCGGAGCGCAGTTGGGCGTTTTTATCACTTATATGGGCACGCTTTTCTTCGGATTCACCCTGAAAGAAGCCGCGTCCGTGGGCATTATCGGCGGCGCGGACGGCCCCACCACCATCTACCTCACGGCCAAGCTGGCCCCCCATCTGCTGGGCGCGAACGCGCTGGCGGCCTATTCCTACATGGCTATGGTGCCCCTGATTCAACCGCCCATCATGCGCTGGATGACCACAAAAAAACAGCGCCGTATCCGAATGAGACAGTTGCGGGAGGTGTCGGCCAGGGAAAAACTGCTGTTTCCGCTGATCGCCACGGTATTCATTGTTCTTCTGATTCCCGCGGTGGCCCCGCTGATGGGCATGTTCATGCTTGGCAACCTGATGCGCGAAAGCCTTGTTGTAAAACGCCTGACCGACACGGCCCAGAACTCGCTCATGAATATTGTCACCATTTTTCTTGGCGTGTCCGTGGGCGCGACCATGCAGGCGGATAAATTTCTGCAATGGAAACCTCTTTTGATTTTTGGGTTCGGACTCCTGGACTTTATTATCTGCACTTTCGGAGGAATTCTCACGGTCCATATTATGAATTTGTTTTTAAAGGAAAAAATGAATCCGCTAATCGGATCGGCGGGAGTTTCGGCGGTTCCCATGTCGGCCCGGGTGTCCCATGTGGAAGGACTTAAATATGATCCGGATAACTGGCTGCTTATGCATGCGATGGGGCCCAACCTGGCTGGCGTGATTGGTTCCGCGGCAGCCGCCGGCATGTTTATCGCCATGTTTCAATAGGAGGGGATAATGGAAAAACGATTTGCATTTTTTCAAATAAAACCGTGGGTCGTCCTCATGCTGCTGGTGATGGTTTTCTGGCCGCCGGTTGCATCATGGGCATTTATGGACGAGGATATTGAAAAACCAAAACCGGAATTTACGCGGCAAGGCGATATCGTCACCGCAAAACTCATTCCCAGGGCCAAAAGCACCAGCGTGACGATTGCTTTTCAAATAAAGGGCGGCGGCAGGCTGGTGGATGTGAAAGGCGTTGAAATCGCAAAAAACATGAGTTCGGAAATCAACAAAAAGGATTTCCGTTCCGAACTTTTCAGCGTGGATGTTGCCGGAGTCACCCCAGGCGGCGAAGCGATCCTCATTGTTGCGTCACCATTTTTCACAAAGTCTACATCATATTGGATTTACAACAAAAATTCACCAACTCAATGGATGGACGCCAGCGCGGAAAACACCCGGCCCCAGGAAGGAACTCAGCAGTTTATAATTCGCATCAAAGACGGCGGGCCTTTTGATTCAGATGGCGCGGTGGATGGTCACATCACGCTCATTGGCGGCCCCAGAGACTCCTTCTGGGGATATGTGATGGGAACCCTGTTTATCCGGTTCTTCGGAGTGTTTATCGTGCTTGGCGTGCTGATGATCGGCATGCTCATCTCCGGGCTGATCTTCCAGAAGATCGGAAAAAAAAGAAGAAGTGACGATGCGCCACCCATCATACCGCCTGCCGGTCAAAGGCTTACGGACGCAATGCCATCAGTGAAAGATCCCCCCGAAATGGTTTCCCAGCCCGAACCGGATAAAATTACACCTGAACTGGCGGCGGCCATTGGGACGGCTCTGGCCATGCACGGCGCATTCCAGCAAAAGGCATCCATGAAGGATTTGAATAACACGGCCCATGCCTGTGCGCCGGAACCCAACTTCTGGGCGATGGATGGACGGCGGCAGATCATGTCGGACAGAAGCATGGTGTTTGACAGGATCAAAAAATGACGGAGCACAGGAATATCAACATTTTTCTGAATCCCCCAAAGGCATATTCAATTGAAATATTACGGATAAATTTATCCGGATACTGGAGACTTATAAGCTATGAAATATAATATTTCCGTTAAAGAACAGATCTTTGAGATTGAAGTGGGCGAAATCCGACATGGGATGGCGCGGGTCAATGTGAATGGCCTGGACTATGATGTCCGGATCGACGCTGTTCCGCGTCCAGCCCCAGCTCAAACAATGACGCCAAGTCCGGCAATCCCGCAGCGAGTACCTGTGGCACCTGCGGCTATGGTCACACCTTCCGTGAAAGCCGCTCCCGCTCCCCAGCGGGCAATGACACCCCCGCCCGCTCCAGAAGCCCTTTCCGGCGGCAGTGTCGTCAAAGCGCCCATGCCCGGCCTCATCCTGGATGTTCAGGTCAGGACCGGCGATTCGGTAAAAGCCGGTCAGACGGTGATCATCATGGAAGCCATGAAAATGGAAAACAGCATCACGGTCAAAATTGACGGCACTATAAAGGAAATCCATGTGCAAAAAGGCGCCCAGGTAATGACTGGGCATCCCCTTCTCGTCGTGGAATAAATTTTCCGCTACCGGAAAAACCTTTGAAGCGGCCGTCAATGTACATTGTCCGCCATAAGGTTGAAAAGACCGAGATTTCAGGCTTTAACCAGGAAGAATGAAAATGGCGTTTTTGGGTAATATGTTGTGGTTCGTGTTTGGTGGCGGAATCTTTGCCTGGTTTTTCTGGGTTGTGGCTGGCATCCTGCTTGCCGTCACCATCATCGGTCTGCCATTCGCCATCGCCGCATTCCGGATCGCCGGTTTTGCGGCATTTCCGTTTGGCAAGGAATTGGTCGATGCCCGGCTTGTTAGCGAAGAACGGATTATCGGGACCGGGCTGGCCAATTTCTTGTGGATCATAGTGGCCGGATTGTGGCTGGCGATCTCCCATACGCTTGCCGGCATATCGTACTGCCTCACCATCATCGGCATTCCCTTCGGCATCGCGCATTTCAAGCTTGCAATTGTTTCCTTTGCGCCGCTCGGGAAGAGGCCGGTGAA
>DAIEHU010000152.1 GCA_027353395.1 Desulfobacteraceae bacterium | reverse complement strand
GGATGGAATAAACCCCGTCACCGCCATACCAGCTATTAAATTTTATGCCGATATTTGCCGGAATTCCCATCAAAATATGGTTGTCTATCTTTGGCGTAAACCACCCTGTCCGGCCATCAATAATCAGTAATTGTAAACTTTCGGTCAAATAAGAAATTAAATGGAAAAATATATTTGATACAATATATTGTTGTTTAATTGAATTAGATACTATATATTGAAAAAATATAATATTAAAAGTGTTTTCTGTTCGTTCTATTTATCTGCCTGTCACGGAGGAATGATGATGCGTCAGCCAAGTTGTATATTTCAGCCCGAATTGAGCCAAAACGCCATAATTGTTTTAAAAAGGCGATACCTGAAACGGGATGCGGACGGAAAAATTCTTGAACAACCCATGGATATGTTCAAACGGGTTGCGGACACGATTGCAGCAGCGGACCTCAAATTTGACAATGCGGCCGATACAGCCGCCATTGCCGAACAATTTTACACAATGATGGCCTCCCTGGAATTTCTGCCAAATTCTCCCACCCTCATGAATGCAGGGCGGGAACTGGGCCAGTTGTCGGCCTGTTTCGTGCTGCCGGTAGGCGACTCCATGGAAGAAATCTTCGATGCGGTCAAACATACAGCACTGATCCATAAATCAGGCGGCGGAACAGGCTTTTCCTTTTCCCGGCTTCGTCCGGCCAATGACGTGGTAAGAAGCACCACCGGGATTTCCAGCGGCCCCCTTTCATTCATGAAAGTGTTTGATATGGCAACTGAAACCATAAAGCAGGGCGGAACCCGGCGGGGAGCCAACATGGCCATTCTCCGGATCGACCATCCCGATATTATAGATTTTATCACTTGTAAGGCAGACAAAAAAAAACTCAATAATTTTAATATTTCCGTTGGCATTACCGAAGTTTTCATGGAAGCGGTAAAGCATGGCGAAGCTTATGATTTGGTTAACCCCAGAAACGGAGAAACGGCGGGCACCCTGAATGCCCGTGACGTTTTCGAAAAGATTGTAACCCAGGCATGGGAAAATGGGGAGCCTGGCATCGTGTTTCTGGATCGTTTGAACCGTGATAACCCAACGCCTCATATCGGCGCCATCGAATCAACGAACCCTTGCGGCGAGCAACCGCTCCTCCCATATGAATCCTGCAATCTGGGCTCGATTAATCTTGGAAAGATGGTTAGAGACGGAAAGATTGACTGGGATCACCTGAAACATATTATTCATCTGGGCGTACACTTTCTGGATAATGTGGTAGAGGTTAATCGTTATCCATTGCCTGAAATCGCACGAATGACTCTGGGTAACCGTAAAATCGGCCTGGGGGTGATGGGATGGGCCGATATGCTTATCCAGCTTCAGATACCATACGATACGGAAGAGGCCATTGAACTGGCCGGCAATATCATGCGATTCATTAACGATGAAGCCCACGAGGCTTCGCGGCAATTGGCGGTGCAACGCGGCCCTTTTCCGAATTTTGCGGGCTCTGTTTTTGAAAAAAGGGGGGAGGAGCCGATCCGAAACGCCACGGTCACCACCATAGCCCCCACCGGAACCCTCTCCATCATCGCCAATGCCTCGTCGGGTGTTGAACCGCTTTTTGCTGTCTCCTATACCCGCCAGGTGATGGATGATGATATACTGGTCGAAGTGCATCCCATTTTTGAAAAAACAGCAAAGGCCCAGGCTTTTTTCAGTCAGGAGCTCATGGCACAGATCGCCGTTACTGGCAGGGCCAGAAGCAACCCTGGCATACCGGAAGACATCCAGAGGATTTTTGCCACAGCCCATGATATTTCACCCGAAATGCATATTCGAATGCAGGCGGCTTTTCAGAAACATACGGACAATGCCGTCAGCAAAACCGTTAATTTTTCAAAAACAGCCACCGTTGATGATGTGGCCAAGGTTTATGATCTGGCCTGGCAGCTTGGATGCAAGGGCGTTACCATATACCGGGACGGTTCCCGCGACAAGCAGGTGTTGTCGACCGGGTCAGTCCCGGATGAGTCCAAACCGGCTGAGGAACATAACGAAAATGCCATGCAGCGTCCAAAACGAAAACGGCCCAAAATTCTTAAAGGGTACACCCATCAAATGCAGACAGGATGCGGCCCAATCTATATTACCATCAATGAAGACCATGAAGGGCTCTTTGAATTGTTCACCACCATGGGCAAGGCCGGCGGATGCGCCGCCTCCCAGAATGAGGCCATCGGCCGACTGGTTTCCCTGGCCTGGAGAAGCGGCATTGAAGCCCGCAATGTCATCACGCAGCTCAAAGGGATTTCCTGTCATTCTCCTGCTGGTTTTGGAGAAAACAAGGTGCTCTCCTGTGCTGATGCAGTGGCAAAGGCGATCGAGGAGCACATGGCCGCCAATGGCTATGGGGAAATCCCTCAAAAATATACCCTTGTAAGGGGGGCATGCCCTGATTGCGGCGGAAGGATGCTGCATGAAGGGGGATGCAGCGTTTGCAAGGTTTGCGGTTATAGTGATTGCGGATAGATAGTTTTAGGCCCTTCAATAATGACAATGTAAAGGAAAATATGAACTTTTCAAATGTTGATGGTTTCGTAAAAAGTCTGCAACTCGTCATGCCGGACTTGATCCGGCATCCACAACTTATTGAATATTCTGGATTCCGGCCTGCGCCGGAATGACGAAAAGGGAAAAAATCGACTTTTTACGGTTTTATCAAATGTTGAATCATTATAAAAACAGGACAAGATTTCCATGGACGGGCAGCGACTGGCGCAGCAGGTAAAATTTATCATCGAAATAGACAAACTCAAGCAGGTTCAGCGGCAAACCTATCTGACGGATGCCTCCCGGCTTGAAAATTCAGTGGAGCATTCATGGCATCTGGCCGTGATGGGCATGCTTCTTTCAGAGCACGCCAATGATTCGGACCTGGATATGGGGCGGGTCATACGCATGGTGCTGGTCCACGATATCGTGGAGATCGACGCAGGGGACACCTTTTTATACGATGAAGCCCATAACGGCAGCAAGGCCGCGCGGGAGCAGGCAGCCGCAGACCGGCTGTTTTCGATCTTGCCCACGGATCAGGGGAACATGCTGCGGGATCTATGGGAAGAATTCGAATCCGGGCAAACTCCGGAAGCCAGGTTTGCCAACTCCCTGGACCGTTTCCAGCCCATGCTGCACAATATCGTGACCCATGGGAAATCCTGGCAGGAGCACGGCATTCGAAAATCCCAGGTGGTGGCAAAAAACCAGGTCATGGAAGCCGGCTCCAATCAGCTTTGGGACTATATTTCAAGAGCGTTGTCGGATGCAGTGAGTAATGGTCATCTTTCGGAGTAAACCTTTTGCCGCAAATATTGACATAGTCGCAATGATAATCGAAAGGGATTCTATGAAAGAGCGTTTTGACGTTCCGGACCTGATTGCTGATATTGGCGGCACCCATGCCCGGCTGGCCCTGGTGGATAGGGGCTGTCAAATGCGTGTGTCTCAAACGTTCGTGTGTGCGGATTTTAATGGTTTATCCGATGTCATCCATGAATTTCTAAAAACGGCGGGCAATATTCATCCAAAGCGGGCGGCCATGGCAGTGGCCACGCCGGTTAGCGGCGATCAAATAAATTTTGTCAACCGTGAGTGGTCCTTTTCCCGAAAAGCCCTTCAAAAGGATCTGGGCCTTGAAAAACTTATTATTATGAATGACTTTAAAGCGCTTGCCCTGTCTTTGCCGCTGCTTGAAGAAAAAGACCGAAGAAAAATTGGCGGCGGGTCAGCAGTTTCCAATGAACCCATTGCCCTGATTGGACCCGGCACCGGTCTGGGCATGTCCAGCCTTGTCCGGTCGCAAGAGGGCTGGATGGCCCTGGAGTCAGAAGGCGGACACGCGACTTTTGCGCCGGTTGATGAAAGGGAACGGTCAGTTTGCCGTATTCTGGAAAAAGAATTTGGCCATGTTTCCCTGGAACGTCTGTTGTCCGGTCCGGGACTGGTGAATATTTATGCCGCGATTTCAACACTGGAAAACTTGGTTCCATGCCCATTGGCCCCTTCAGACATAACCAGGCAAGCATTGAAGGGAACTTGCCGCCATTGCCTGGATACGCTGCATTTTTTCTGTGGTGCCCTGGGCGCGGCTGCCGGTAATCTGGCCCTTATCCTGGATGCCAAAGGCGGTGTCTATATCGGCGGCGGCATGGTCCCCCGATTTGTGGATTTTTTTGAACAATCCGAATTCCGTCATCGATTTGAAAACAAGGGCCGGTTCAGCAATTATCTTTCGGCGATTCCCACATATGTGATCACTGCCGCAAACCCGGCTTTGCCGGGTTTGGCATCTGCCCTGGGCCGATGACCGGCATCACCCCATCAACCGTCAGCGTCACCGCCCCCCAGTTTTCTTCCACTTTTCCGGAAACCAAATAGGGCCGGCTATAATCCAATAAATTACAGAATTGATGATAAACTCTTGGAAAAAATGTGGTTTCAACAATGCCGGTCTCGTCTTCAAGCGTGATGAATTTCATGGGGTCGCCTTTTTTACTCAGCACGGTTTTGCCGGTGATCAGCCAGCCGGCAATTTGAATCCGGCGGCCAAGATACTGACCGATATGTTTGCATTTGATGATGTTCTGGTTTTTCAATTGATCATTAAATAATTTCATGGGGTGCCGGTCGCATAGAAAACCCAGAATCCTGAATTCATGCCGCAGTTGTTCACGCGCATCATCTTCCGGCAGAATCGGTATGTTCTGCATGGCCTTGGAAACAGGAGCCTCAAACAAGGAGAGATTGGTGTTTTTTCTGGACCTGGTTTTGTGCCATGCGGCAAGTTGCCATGTCAGCGCGGCGTGATGTTTTCCGGGATAAAATCCATCCAGCGCGCCGCTGTGGATTAATGCCCGCGCTTCGGATTCATCCGGCTGGACCCGATTCAAAAAATCGGTCAGATTTTTAAAATCGGTTTTTTCCCGTTCCATGATGATTTTCGCCATGGTATTGGCGGACAAGCCTTTAATGGACAAAAAACCCACCCGGATGAAGCGGTCTTTTCCCCGCCAGCGGATCTGACTCTCATTGACATCCGGCGGCAGGGTGGTGATGCCCATGCGTCTGGCTTCAGAAGCATAGGCGAATGCTGAATAAAATCCCCCCTGGTTGCTGATGACAGCGGCCATGAATTCCGCAGGGAAATGCACCTTCAGGTATGCCGCCTGAAACGATACCCGTGCGTAAGAGGCGCTGTGGGGCTTGCAAAAGGAATAGCCATTAAAGCTCATGATCATGCGCCAGATTTGTTCGATCTGGTCATCTTTGACGTCTTTTTCACGAGCACCCTGTATGAACCGGTCCAGGTAATCCTGTAACTGAAGCTCCTTGTCTTTTTTGGACATGATTTTCCGCAATCCGTCCGCCTCGGCATGAGAAAATCCCGCCAGAGCCACGGCCACCCGTGACACATCCTCCTGATACACCATCAGGCCCAGGGTTTCGTCCAGCACATCTCTCATTAATGGATGAATGGGCTCCCATGTCCCGCCATGAAGCCTTCGGATATATTCCTGAATCACATCATTGGCCGCCGGCCGGATAATGGAGGAATGAATAGTAAGGTGCTCAAAATCCCCAACTCCGGTTTTCTGCTGCAACAGGCGCATGGCCGGGCTTTCAATATAGAAACACCCCATGGTGCGGCCTTCGGCAATGGCCTGCTGAGTGGGGATATCGTCTTCCGGTTCCCAATGCTGCTCACTAAATTCAATCCGGTTTTCGTGGATATTGGCGATGGCGTCTCGGATTACCCCCAGGCTGCGGTTGCCCAAAAGATCAATTTTCACCAGCCCGGCGTCTTCAGCACTGTCCTTTTCCCATTGAATGATGGGCACGCCTTTGGGCGCTGTCTGGAGCGGCACATAGGTGTCGATTTGTTCCGGCGTGATCACAACACCTCCGGGATGGACTGAAAGATACCGCGGCAGACCGATGATGCGCTGGGCAATTGACAAAATTTCCGGCCAGGGCTCGGGAAAATCCACATCCCGCATCTGAGGAAGGGTGGCAATAACATCCTGAAGGGAGGCGTCGGATTCGTCCGCGTGCCAGAACATGGGCAGGCGTTTTACTGTTCGGTTGATCTCGCCATCGGTCAGGCCAAAGACTTTGGCGGTTTCACGCAACGCCATGCGGGGCTGAAAGCACACATGATTGCACACCATGGCGGCATGGCCTTTATTTTGAGACAGCACTTTTTCGATCACGAACTCCCGCTCATCCCAGGCAAAATCCACGTCAATATCCGGCGGGTCTTTACGGCCGGGGTTTAAAAACCGCTCAAAATAAAGATTGTGCTTGATTGGGCAGACATTGGTGATGCCAAGGCAATAGGCCGTAAGCGACGCCGCTCCGGACCCCCGGCCGCAGGTGCGGGGGCTTTCGGCAACAATGTCCGCCACCGTCAGAAAATAGGCGGCAAACCCCATTTGTATGA
>DAIEHU010000151.1 GCA_027353395.1 Desulfobacteraceae bacterium | reverse complement strand
ATGACCAATCGTTCCCACATTCACATGCGGCTTTTTCCGCTCAAACTTCTTCTTTGACATTATCTTATCCTCCAAGTTTTGTATGGCGTCTTATTGTCTCCAAATGGTCTTCGTTTGTTCCCGACTCCACCTGTAAATCGACTGCAAAATCAATCACAATAGCGATAAAAGCTGATAAAATAAACAAATGGAGCCCACGACCGGGATTGAACCGGTGAACCTCTTCCTTACCAAGGAAGCGCTCTACCGACTGAGCTACGTGGGCGTTCTGTTTAAGTGTGCCTGTGTGGTATTTTCGCTTTAATCATTTGGAGCGGGAGACGAGGCTCGAACTCGCGACATTCAGCTTGGAAGGCTGAAGCTCTACCAACTGAGCTACTCCCGCTTTAGTGATTTTCAGCGCGCCTGCTACTGTTATCGCATCACGCGCGACGGGGGTATTTTTTAAGAATAAAAGGTTCGCCCCCTCTTTATCAATTTGACTGGCTTTGCCTTGTAGTAATTGATGCCGGAATAAAGGCATCTCCTACAGTCAATCTAAAGAATGGTGGTGGGGGGAGGATTCGAACCTCCGAATGCAGGAATCAAAATCCTGTGTCTTTCCGCTTGACGACGCCCCAATATTTTTTAGGCGGACGCGTCCATCCGTCCGCGTTCCGCCTTGATTATCATGCCTTTTAAAACTGTCAAAAGCGATTATACAACCAGATGGCTCAGATAGAGCCGCCATGCCTTTTTGTTATTTGGGTTATGATACGAGATATCTCCATCTCTTGCGATCCGGCTGGAAATGGCGCCATATGCCTTTAAGGCCGAGTCATCATTTTCAAAAAGCCCGAATACCGCTGAACCGCTCCCCGTCATCAATGCCGATATGGCGTTTTGTCTAAGCAAAGCCGCCTTTGCCTGCCGGATATCGGGACAGATATGGGATGCAACGGGTTCCAGATCATTAAACAAAAATGGAAGCGCAATATGGCTCCGGTTTTGTTTAAAAAGAAAACGTGTATTTATTTTTTTGGTTTTTGTCAATCTTAAATTCAATTTTTTATATACCTCGGCGGTGGATACGGGAACTGACGGGTAGATCAGCACCACCGCAAAAGGATCAAGATGGGGGCAGGGGGTAAGAATATCCCCGATGCCGGTGGCGACCGCTGGTTTGCCGTAAATAAAGAATGGCACATCCGCGCCGATGGTTTTTCCCATGGTCATCAAATCCGCCTGGGTGAGGGGGCTGTTGAAGTGTCCATTCAATGCCATGAGCACCGACGCCGCATTGCTGCTTCCTCCCCCGAGTCCCGCGCCAATGGGGATTCGTTTTTCGAGTTCCATATGAACGCCGTCACGGCTGCCAATGGTGTATAAAAATAATTTTGCAGCCCGGCAGGCCAGATTGGTCGCGTCTTCCGGCACGTCCGGATGGGAGCAATGGAGCGTGATTCGGGGCTTGTCAAAGGAGAGGCGGATGGAATCATGTAAACCGATGCAACACATCAGGGTGTTGAGATTATGATATCCGTCCGTGCGTTTACCGGTGACCTCAAGATATAGATTTATTTTGGCGGGAGAGTGAATGTGCATGAGCGAGGCAGCGTCATATGCGGCTTAATCCCCTTTCGCCTGTTTGACATACAACAGGCGCAGTTCATAAATCAGGTGCGTCACCAGCCGTTTTTCATCTTCGGTCAGGTTCCCTTTGGTTTTTTCTTCCATCATGGATAGAATATCAATGGTTTGTTTGGCTAAAGGAAGATTGGTGGACCGCGTGCCGGTGGTGGGATCCGTTTCCGCGCCAAGATGAACCAGGGCCGCTGAATTTAACGACAGGATAAAAGTTGAAAAATTGATGGCAGGCATTGCAAATCCCTGCTGTGTCTGTTTGTTTTCCGTCATGGCCGCCTCATGAATCATGGTGCATGGAGTGGATTTGTGTGCGAGCCGTTGTGGCGCGCGCACAAATCCACTGGTTTATGGTTTAAAAGGCTTTATTTATATCTACAACTCAAACGTCCGGATGGATTTCACTTTCGGAAGCGCCAGAATTTTTTTCTGCATGTCACTTGTCAGGGGATCGGCGGTTTTGATGAGGATGATATTGTTTTTCCCGCCGACCTGTGTGCCGACATGCATCTGGGAGATATTGATCTTGTTTTCCCCCAGCAGGTTCCCGATGCTGCCGATGGCGCCGGGTTCGTCAAGGTTATGAATGATGGTCAGATGCCCTTCGGGAATGATTTCAATGCGGAAATCATCAATTCTGACGATCCTGGCGTCCGTCTTGCCGAAAACCGACCCTGCCACCACGCGTTCTTTTTCCGTTGTCACGATTCTGACGTTGATCAGGTTCATGAATTGATCGGAATCGGCGGTGGCGGTTTCAGACACTTTGATGCCCATCTCTTTTGCCAGCACCGGCGCATTTACGGAATTGACCCCATCCTGCACCAGAACATCCAAAATTCCTTTTAGAAACGCCGTGGTCACGGGTTTCAGGTCCAGGCCGTGAAAATCTCCCTGATATTCCAGATGGATCTCCTTGAGCTGACCGGTTAAAAATTGGGCCTGCATGCATCCCATGCGGTCGGCAAGGGTCATGAACGGCCGGAGCTGCTCAAGGAGTTTGCCGGAAACCGCCGGCACATTCACCGCGTTGATGATATTGTTATACTTCAAAAATTCGATGAACTGCTGAGCCACGGCCACGGCTACATTGGTCTGGGCTTCCTTGGTGGATGCGCCCAGGTGGGGGGTGGCGATGACTTTGTCCAGTTTGAGGAGCGGCAGGTCGGCTGGCGGGGGTTCGGTGCTGAACACGTCCAATGCCGCGCCCGCGACTTTTCCCGACGTGATGGCGTCATACAGGTCGTTTTCATCAATAATTCCGCCCCGTGCGCAGTTCACCACCATGACCCCGTCCTTCATTTTCGCAAATGCGGCCTTGTTGAGCAGGCCGACGGTGGCCGGGATTTTGGGCACATGCACCGTGATGTAATCAGATTGTTTGAACAGGCCGTCTAAGTCCACATATTCGAAACCCTCTTTTTCGATCACTTCCGGCTGCACCACGGGATCAAATACCACCACCCGCATCTTGAGCCCCCGGGCCCGGTCCGCCACCACGGACCCGATTTTGCCGAATCCGATGACGCCCAGGGTTTTACCAAAAATTTCGCGGCCTTCGAGCTTCTTTTTTTCCCACAGTCCCTGTTTAATGGTGGCCGTGCCCTGGGGAATGTTCCGGGTCAGGGCCATCATCAGCGAAAGGGTATGTTCGGCGGTGGTGACCACGTTGCCGCCGGGAGTATTCATGACCGCCACGCCTTTTTTGGTGGCCGCCGGGATGTCCACGTTGTCCAAGCCGATCCCCGCCCGTCCGACAACCTTTAAATTGGTGGCCGCCTCCAACAGGTCCGCAGTGACCTTGGTGGCGCTCCGGATGATCAGGCCGTCATACTGGCCGATGATTTTTTTGAGTTCCTCCGGAGCAAGCCCGGTTTTGACATCCACTTCGATGCCTTCTTCATTTTGAAGGATTTTAACGCCTTCTTCCCCTAGCTTGTCGCTGATCAGCACTTTCATTGTTTGGCTCCTTGGCATGAAATTATATAATATTCATTAACAATAACTGAAGTTTCACATTTTTATGCGGTAAATGGAACACATCGCAAATTACGGCCCCAGCCGGGCCGATCATACCTTGCGCAATCGGCAAAAATTTCTTATTTCATGATTAAATATATGAATCAAGCATTTTAAACCCTGATATTTTAAAACAGGATTTCGTTTTGCACGAATGCCAGGGAAGATTCCACCAGATGCCGGATTTCAGCCAGCCGCTCCTGCGACAGGGCTTCAAAGCGCAGCACCAGGGCCGGCTGGGTGTTGGAGGCCCGGACCAGGCCCCATCCGTCCGCAAAAACGATCCGGGCCCCGTCGATATCAATGACATCGTATTCTTTTCGGAATTTTTCCGTGAGTTTCGCCACCACTGAAAATTTAACCGTGTCCGGGCAATCCACCCGGATTTCCGGGGTGGTGAATGTCTTCGGCACATCCGCAAGCAGTCCGGACAGGGGTTTTCCGGTGTCCGCCAGGATTTCCAGCAGCCGGCAGGTGGCATATATCGCGTCGTCAAATCCGAAATACCGGTCCGCGAAAAACATGTGGCCGCTCATTTCCCCGGCCAGTTCCGCCTTCTCGATTTTCATTTTTCCCTTGATCAGGGAATGGCCGGTTTTCCACATAATGGGGTTGCCGCCATGGGCTTTGATGTCGTCATACATGGTTTTGGAGCATTTGACCTCGGAAATAAAAGTGGCGCCGGGTTTGCGGGATAAAATTTCCCTGGCGAAAATGATCATGAGCTGGTCGCCGTAAACAAGATGGCCCCGTTCATCCACCACCCCGATGCGGTCCCCGTCGCCGTCATAGCCGATGCCCAGGTCCAGATTTTTCTCCCGTACCATCCGGATGAGGTCCGCCATGTTTTTCGCCACGGTCGGGTCCGCCTCGTGGTTGGGAAACCGGCCGTCCATGTCGCAATAGATATCCATAATATTGCAGCCAAGGGCTTTTAAAACCGGAACGGCAATCACCCCGGCGGTGCCGTTTCCGGCGTCAATGCCGACATTCAGCGGTTTGTTGATATGGATGTTGTCCATCAGAAACCGGGTATAGGGGGTGACGACATCAGCCTTTGCCCTTGACCCCGTGCCTGAAGCGAATTTTTTTTTTTCAATAATATGCCGGATTTGCTGGATTTGTTCGCCGTGAACCGAATCAGTAAATTTGCATACTTTAAACCCGTTGTATTCCGGCGGGTTGTGGCTGGCGGTGAGCATCACGCCGCCTTCCTGGGCAAGGTGCGGGATGGAAAAATACAGCACGGGCGTGGGGCATACGCCGATATCCGTGACATGGCAGCCCGTGGACATGAGACCTTCGATGAGTTTTTCCGAAAAATGATCGGAAGTCAGCCGGCAGTCACGGCCCACGGTCAGCCGGAAGCAATTTTGTTGCGCCAGAAACGTGCCGATGCCTTTGCCGATAAGAATGACATCGTCTTCGGTGATCTGTTTTCCGGCGATGCCCCGGATGTCGTATTCCCTGAAAATGTCCGGTGTCATGGGTTTAATCTCCTTATTAATCCTCTTCAAAATTATGTCCGGTAAATCGTTCCCTGGATTCTCTTTTTATGAATTTTTAGTAATTCAATTTTCTCGAAGTTGTTCTTGAAGCTTATATAACTCTGCCAAATCCTTCGCGTGATATTCCTTGATTTCTCTATTTATCCATTGATTGAGATTATCTACTTTTTTTGTATAAAGTCTTGCAAATTCAGTTATGCGAATTTCTTCCGGGCAGGAATTAAGATATTTTTTGCTTTTAGCGTTCCATCCAGACCATTTAAGCATTTCATCTCTACTTAAAAAAACTGTGGTATTAGCGGATACATCTATTCTCATACCCGCGCTTGGCACTCCGCAGTGGAGAATGTAGTTCCTAAATCTCCCAATAAAGTTGCTTAATTCATCATTTATAAAATCCAAATTAATTTTTTCTTGGTACTTTTTATAAATTTTGGTGTTTGAATAAGTTTTGATTAAGTTTCTTGTGATATCAATTAACATACTAGCTGATGCAAGAAAATTGTGTAGATATCTTATGATTTCTTCAAGATATTCTGCTGTTAATGATGCATTTTTCTGGTCCATTAATCCATAACTCATTGCTTCCGCAAAATTTTCTCCAATTGATAATTTTTCTGCTAAATCTTTACAATTACCGTTCAAGATTCCTATGCATCGATTATGATAGTTCATCTTGGCAATGCATTTCATCCCTTCCGAATTTTCAATTTTTTCTCTGATGCTCTGTATTTCTGATTGCATGCATTTTCTCAAAATTGTGGTTTCAACGCTTCATCATCCCTTAACCACCGCAAGGGGCCTTAATCTGGCAACCTTTTTCGATATTCCGGACCCATGCACCACATCCACCACCTGGGTGACATCCTTATAGGCGTCCGGCATTTCTTCGGCCAGGGTGGAACGTCCGGTCCAGCGGACGAGAATGCCCTTGTCTTCGAGTTCCCGGCTCAAAGACCGGCCCTGGGCTGCTTTTTTGGCTGCCGTCCGGCTCAGCACCCGGCCCGCGCCATGGCAGGTGGAACCGAAGGTTTCCGACATCGACCCTTCAGCGCCGGCAAGGACATAGGAAGCGGTGCCCATGTCCCCCGGAATCAGAATCGGCTGTCCGACAGTTCGGTATTCCGGGCACAGGGCCGGATGCCCGGGAGGAAATGACCGGGTGGCCCCTTTCCGGTGGACACAGACCCGCTGCTTTTTCCCGCCGATGGTATGGGTTTCAAATTTGGCGATATTATGACATACATCATACACCAGCCGCATGGCAAGATTTCTGGGACTGATGTTGAGGGTCCGCATCAATACTTCTTTTGCCTGGTGCATGAGAATCTGCCGGTTGGCCCAGGCGAAATTGGCTGCGGAGGCCATGGCCCGGTAATATTGTTCACCGGATGGCGAGGATATC
>DAIEHU010000150.1 GCA_027353395.1 Desulfobacteraceae bacterium | reverse complement strand
CGAGTTGCATGATAACGAACTGCGCCTGATCGCACCCAATACCTTCGTCAAGGAATGGGTGCGGGAAAAATACCACAATCCACTGTGCCAGCAGATTGACGAGCGGTTCGCTATTTATTTTACCTGGAAAGCCGTGACCATCTCCCACACCATCCCGGACTTTCCGAAACTCCTGAGGCTGGGCACCAGCGGCATTATCAGCGAAATAAAGGAGAAAATGGCATCGGTTCCCGGCAATACCGATGAACACGCCACCCTTGCGGCCATGATCCTTTGCCTGGAAGGGCTGACGACGTATGGGAAAAACCTGGCCCGGCATGCAGCGGAATCCGCGGCATCCGAAGCTAATCCCGTCCGCAAAACCGAGCTGGTAAAACTTGCCGCCATCTGTGAGCAGACGCCGGAACATCCGGCCCGGACCCTGGATGAGGCGGTAAACGCCACCTGGATCGCCTGGGTGGGACTGCACATGGAAAGCACCAACGCGGGGCTGTCACTGGGCCGCCTGGACCAGTGGCTCCAGCCCTATTTTGCGGCGGACATGGACAAACTCACCACGAACGCCGAAAGACAGGATTACGTCAAACACGCGCTGGAAATCATCGGCTGCTTTTACATGCGCTGCACCGACCACCTGCCCCTGACCCCGGACATCGCCAACTGGGTGTTCGGCGGCAGCTCTTCGGACCAGGCCATTACCCTGGGCGGCGTGACCCCGGATGGAGATGACGGGGTGTGCGACATGACCTATATTTTCCTCAAAGTCACGGAAATGCTCTCCATCCGTGATCCCAACGTCAACGCGCGGTTTCATCCGGGCAAAAACAGCGAGGCCTATTTAAAGCGCCTGTGCGAAGTCAACCTCATCACCGCCGCCACCCCGTCCCTGCACAACGACCATGCGGTGATGGCGTCTCTGGAAGAATTTCATTATCCCATTGAGGATCTGCGCAACTGGTCGGCCACCGGGTGCGTGGAGCCCACCCTTTCCGGCAAGCACATCGGGCACACCAATTTTCAGATGATGAACATGGTGGCGGCTCTTGAAATGGCCATGAACGATGGCGTCCACCCCCTGCTGGGCTGGAAATTCGGGCCCGACACCGGATATATTGACACCGGCAGCGCTGCAAACGACCCATTCCCCACGTTCGATGATTTTTTTAACGCCTTCACCACCCAGTTCGCCTTTATCGTCGACCAGTCCATTGAATATAACGGCATGCTGGCCAAAGCCCACCAAACCCTCCGCCCCACGGCCCTGCTTTCATCAATGATCGGCGGGTGCATTGCATCCGGCCGCGATGTGACCAGAGGCGGGGCGTTGTACAACAGTTCCGGGGCCGCCCTGATCGGCTTGGCCGATGTCACGGATTCGCTGATGGTGATCAAAAAACTGGTCTACGAGCAGAAAAAAACCACGCTCTCGGCCCTCAAAAAAGCGGTGGATGAAAATTTTGAAAATGATGCGGCCCTTCATGCGCTGGTGACGAAAAAAGTGCCGCTGTTTGGCTCCGGATCAAAGGAAGCCGTTGAAATGGCTGACCGGATCGCAAAATTTGCCCATGATTATTACGGGAGCAAACCCCACTATCGCGGCGGGAAATATACGGTGGGGTTCTGGTCCATGTCCAATCACGTGGCTTACGGCACGTTTACCGGCGCACTGCCCTCGGGACGGCTGCGGGGTAAGGCGTTCACGCCGGGACTCACCCCGGAACCCAATGCCTCCAAAAATCTGCTGGACAATATCCGGGATGTGGCGAGCCTGAACCCGAAAAATATCAACAACAACATGGCCTTTAACGTAAAAGTCGTGCCGGGGGCGGGAGATTCGCGGGAAAAAACCGTGGCCGACATGTTCGCTTATGTGAAAACCTATTTTGACTTAGGGGGCATGCAGATGCAGCTTAATGTGGTGACTTCGGAAACCCTCAAGGACGCCATGGCCCACCCGGAAAATTACCGGAACCTGCTTGTTCGGATATCAGGCTATAACGCCTATTTCGTGACCCTGAACCGGGACATGCAGATGGAACTGATTGAACGGGCGGAGTATGGGATGTAAGATTAAACCTGCAACATTATTAATGTTCTTTGAAATTATCTCTCAAGCGCTTTTTGCGATGCGATAAATATGCCCGATGGTTTCGACACTGAATCCAAATGATTTGATCGAGCAAAGAATCCAAGGTTTGTTTCTTCATCGGCAATAGCAGTTTAATCAACACCCTAACCCAAGTTCGTTTAAAAATTCTTCTATATCGGTTTTTGAACATCAAATTAAAGTATTGACTGGAATTTGATGTTCAAATTTCAGTCTCGCTCCTTTAAAATGCCCCCAGTTGGCAAGGCCTAATCTTGATGCCCAAGGTTTCACACGCCGCGCTCACCGTCATTTTTTCCACATGAAAGCGTTCCGCGATTTCCCATGCCGACCGGCACGGCAACCGGTCATTCTCCAGGGCGGACCGGATGGCTGACGCAAGGGCAGGATCCACGGCATCCAGGGGCTTGACAACCTTTTTTTCCGGCTTATACCCGAACAATCCCAACTGACAGGCCAACAGATGAACATTCATTCCGTCCGCCGCCGCTCCAACAGAACCCGGAGACACGCCAAGCCCGCGAACCACCTCGAACGCTGTGGCGCATGACAGAGCGCCATTCACAGACCGGTTTGCAATCATTTTTTTCAGTGTTTCATCCGACATTTACAGGCTCCCAAGTTTAGAATGACATTGCTGTTTTCTGAACAATCCATCCGCATGATTTGACTGCGATACGGGTTTAATAACCCGACTATTTACAAAAAAACAATAAAAACAACGTTCCGGCGCACGCCGGACGCATGGGCAGCCGCTTATTTCACTTGATCAATAAAAACGCCTCTGTTAGAAATTTTGTATGCATAAAATGCGCTGATCTTAATTCCCCCAAGGTTTTTATATGGACGAACCCTTTTTCTTGACGTTATCATCTCATGTCATTTGAAATTAAACGAAAACATACCCGCCAGATCCGTGTGGGCGGCGTGAAGATCGGCGGGGGCGCGCCCATTGCGGTGCAATCCATGACCAACACCCACACCCAGGACATTCCGGCCACGGTGGCCCAGATAAAGCGTCTTGAAGCCGCCGGGTGCGAGATTGTCCGGGCGGCGGTGCCGGATGCGGAAGCCGCCGCAGCCATTACCCGTATCAAACGGGAAATCGCCATTCCGCTGATTGCGGACATCCATTTTGACTATCAACTGGCCATTGCGGCAGCAAGGGCCGGGGCGGATGGGCTTCGCATCAACCCCGGCAATATCGGCAGCCATGAACGCATCAAAGCCGTGGTCGCCGCCGCCAAAGACAACGGCATTCCCATTCGCGTGGGCGTGAATTCCGGCTCCCTGGAACCCGATCTGCTGAAAAAATACGGCGGAGTCACGGTGGACGGCCTGGTGGAAAGCGCCCTGCGGCAGATCGAACTCATGGAGACGCTCGATTTCACCGACCTGAAACTGGCCATCAAATCCGCCAATGTGCCCCAAAGCATCGACGCCTACCGCCGGCTTTCCGGAAAAACGGATTTTCCGCTCCATGTGGGGATCACCGAAGCCGGGGGGCTTTATTCCGGCATCGTCAAGTCCGCCATCGGCATCGGAATGCTGCTGGCTGACGGCATCGGCGACACCCTGCGCGTGTCCCTGACCCGTGACCCGGTGGAAGAGGTGCGGGTAGGGTTTGAAATTTTAAAAGCTTTGGGGCTCCGGCGGCGAGGCCCGGAAATCATCTCCTGCCCCACCTGCGGACGCTGCAATATCAATCTGTTTTCCATTGCCGAAACCGTTGAAACCGCCCTGCTGACACGAACAACCCCAATAAAAATCGCCATTATGGGATGCGTGGTCAACGGCCCTGGGGAAGCACGGGAAGCGGACGTCGGGATTGCCGGCGGCGATGGCATCGGTATTTTGTTTAAAAAAGGCGAGGTGGTTAAAAAATTTCCCGAAGACCAGCTCGTGGATGAACTGCTCAAAGCAGTTGCGGAATTTGAAAAAACCGGGACGTGATCGTTTATTCCTGAATTAATTTATAGTTAAAATAGAGGCAAGAATGGCAAAAGAAGCAGCAACAGCAATTGAACCGACTCGTGAGGAAAATTATCCGGAATGGTATCAGGAGGTAATCAAGGCATCCGACATGGCGGAAAATTCGCCGGTCCGGGGGTGCATGGTCATCAAACCCTGGGGCTACGCCCTGTGGGAAAACATTTCCAGGGTATTGGATGACATGTTCAAACAAACCGGGGTTAAAAACGCCTATTTCCCGTTATTTATCCCTTTAAGCTTTCTGGAGAAGGAAGCCGCCCATGTGGAAGGGTTCGCCAAGGAATGCGCGGTGGTGACCCATCACCGGCTGGAAAAAGGGGGAAACGGCGGCCTTGTGCCCGCTGGCCCCCTCACCGAGCCCCTCATCGTCCGGCCCACCTCCGAAACCATTATCGGGGACGCATTTTCCAAATGGATCACCTCCTACCGGGACCTGCCCGTGCTCATCAACCAGTGGGCCAATGTGGTGCGGTGGGAAATGCGCACCCGGCTATTTTTAAGAACCTCCGAATTTTTATGGCAGGAAGGCCATACGGCCCACGCCACGGCAGCCGAGGCGATTGAGCGCACCCGCATGATGCTGGAAGTTTACCGGAAGGTGAGTGAGGACTATCTCGCCATACCGGTGATCACTGGTGAAAAATCCGCATCGGAGAAATTTCCGGGCGCCGAGACCACCACCTGCATCGAGGCCATGATGCAGGACAGGAAAGCCCTGCAGGCCGGAACCTCCCATTTTCTTGGCCAGAACTTCGCCCATGCCTCGCAAATCAAGTACCAGTCCGAAAAGGAAATCGAAGAATATGCGTGGACCACTTCCTGGGGCGTGTCCACCCGGCTCATCGGAGCCCTCATCATGACCCACTCGGATGACAACGGCGTGATTCTGCCGCCCAGGGTGGCGTCCGCCCATGTGGTGCTCATGCCCATTATCCGGAAAGAGCAGAACCGGGACGCCATCATGGACTATACCCAAGGGATCGCGGACCGATTGCGGAAACTCGCCTATTACGGAAGGAATATTCAGGTGGAAATCGACAGCCGGGATATCGGCGGGGCCCGCAACTGGGAATGGATTAAAAAAGGCATCCCCCTGCGGGTGGAAATCGGCCCCAAGGACATGGCGTCCGATTCCGTGTTTGTGGGCCGCCGGGACAAAGACCCCAGGGACAAGGCCGCCTTTCGGAAAGACGCGTTTGTGGACGGCGTCAAAGACCTTCTGGATGAGATACAGAACAACCTCTACCAAAAAGCCCTGGATTTCAAGAACACCCACACCCGGCCCATGGATGAAAAAACCGATTTCGACGCCTTTTTTACCCCTAAAAACACCGAGCGGCCGGAAATCCACGGCGGGTTCGCCCTGTCTCACTGGTGCGGAAACGCCGGGTGCGAAAAAAACATCAAGGATCGCCTGAACGTCACCATCCGCTGCATCCCGTTTGGCGGAGGCAATGAAGCCGGGCGCTGTATCGAATGCAATGGACCCAGCGCCAAACGGGTGGTCTTCGCCAAAGCATATTAGGAGCGCCCCGCATCTGGGCAAAAATATGATACGCATCACCGACATACTGGACAAAGTCTATGATTATTATCCCGACGCTGACGTGGATATCATTGACCGGGCCTATATTTTTTCCGCCAAAGTGCATGATGGGCAGCTCCGGTTGAGCGGCGAGCCCTATCTTTCCCATCCTCTAGAGGTCTCCTCCATCCTTGCGGATATGCATCTCGACACCACCAGCATCGCCTGCGGACTCCTCCACGATGTGGTGGAAGACACCCATGCCACCATTGAAGATATCGAAAACATGTTCGGGGCCGATGCCGCGAAAATCATTGAGGGCCTCACCAAGATCAGCAAGCTGTCCTTTGACACGGCCAAAGCCCACCAGGCCGGAAATATCCGTAAAATGATCCTGGCCATGGCCGACGATATCCGTGTGATCTTAATCAAACTCGCCGACCGGATGCACAATTCCCGTACCCTTCATTATCATAAAAAAGAAGAAAAAAGACGGTTCATCGCCCAGGAAACCCTGGACATCTATGCGCCCATTGCGGCCCGGCTCGGCATTTTCTGGATTAAAAACGAGCTGGAGGACATCTCCTTTTTCTATACCCATCCGGAAGAATATGAAAAGATCAAGCAACTCGTCCAGACCAGCCAGATCGACCGGGAAAATTATGTCAAGGAAGTGAAAAACACCATCCAGGATATCATGAACCAGGAAGGGATTACCTGCACCGTCACCGGGCGGCATAAGCAGTATTACAGCATTTATCAGAAAATGATCAGCCAGAATCTCAGTTTTGAAGAGGTCTATGACATTATCGCCTTCCGGATCATCGTTGACACCATCCCCAAATGCTACGAAACGCTGGGCCATATTCACGCCAAGTGGAAACCCGTGCCCAAAAAATTAAAGGATTATATCGGGTTTCCCAAACCCAACGGCTACAAAAGCCTTCACACCACAGTAATCGGTCCCCACGGTGAACGCATGGAGGTCCAGATCCGCACCCATGAAATGGATCAGGTGGCCAACTCCGGCATTGCTGCCCACTGGAGCTATAAGGAAGGCAAAACCTTAAATGATGAATCCAAAACCGCCTTCGCATGGATCCGGAC
>DAIEHU010000014.1 GCA_027353395.1 Desulfobacteraceae bacterium | reverse complement strand
GGGACGGGTTATCGTAAGCGTGAATGCAAGTGAGCGCCTCATACCCGCATCCACCCTGAAGCTGCTGACCGCATTGACGGCATTTCATTATCTGGGCGAGGATTACCGGTTTAAAACGGAATTTTATGTGAGGGATGATGGCAGCCTGGTGATCAAAGGATTTGGCGACCCCCTGCTGGTATCTGAAGACGTTCAAAGCATTGCAGCATTTTTGCGCAAACACATGGATTTTGTTCACCATATTATTCTTGATGACACGTATTTCTCCAAACCATTGATCATTCCCGGCACTGAAATGGACTCTATCCAACCCTATGACGCGCCCTGCGGGGCCTTGAGCGTGAATTTCAACTCCTTCGGATTCCGGCTTCAAGAAGATGGCAGCCCCGTAAGCGCGGAGCCACAGACCCCATTTGTGGACATCGCCAGAGAAAAAATCATCTCTCTGACGTCAACTGCTGCGCTATGCTCCGGCAGAATACCGCTTTCCTGTGAAAATAATGAAGTCCCGCGATACGCCGGGCAGGTGTTCGCCTTTTTTCTAGCGGAATCCGGCATCCGCGTCACCGGCGAGATCCGTGCAGGCAAAGCCGACCCCGGCAGGGATATGCTGGTTTACCGGCATGTCTCTTCGCTTAACCTTACGGAAATCATCGCCCGGCTGATGAAATCATCCAATAATTTTATCGCCAACCAGGTTTTTCTGGCGACCGGGGCAAAGGCTTACGGGCCGCCCGCGACCCTGGAAAAAGGGATCCGGGCCGTGAAACAAGTGGCTGCGGATGAATTGAAAATCAAAGGGATTTCAATGGTGGAGGGTTCCGGGATATCCAGAGAAAACCGTCTTTCCGCGGACAATTTTCTGAAAATTCTGAAGGCGTTTCAACTCCATTACCATTTGCTGCGGCATCAGGACGGCGAATACTTTAAAACCGGCACCTTAAATGGCGTCCACACCCGCGTGGGATATCTTGAGGGCGCTGACGGCAGACTTTATCCGTTTGTGGCGCTCATCAACACGCCAGGGGGAAAAACCGATTCCATCATGAAAAATTTCAGGCGGTTGATCCGCTGATTGGAAGTCGAACTATTTATATTGAAAAATTATGGAATAACAGGATACCTGCCGCTGGTGATATAGGCGTAGGCATTGTGATTATGTATGGATTCAAAGTTTTCCACTTCAACGGAAAACCAGGTGATGTTTTTGTCCGCTTTTAATTCCAGGGCTATATCGCGGACAATATCTTCAGCAAACTTGGGGTTGTCATAGCCTTTTTCGGTGATATATTTTTCATCCGAGCGTTTCAGCACCGAATACACATCGCAGGAAGCCGCCCGCTCCACCAGTTCTATCATGTCTTCAATCCAGATGAATTTTTTAAACCGGGTTTTCAGATGAACCATGCCCCTCTGATTGTGAGCGCCACCGGCGCTGATTTCCTTGGAGCACGGGCATACCGACGAAATGGGAACAATGACTTCGGACACCAGATCCACCCGGCCGCCAGCGTCAATGGAGCCGTTCAGCCGGCAGGTATAATTCATGAGTCCCGGAGATTGGGTGACTGGGGCGTTTTTCTGGATAAAATAGGGGAAAGTGATTTCAATATGAGCGGAAGCAGCGTTCAAATGGGATTTCATCTGCCCCAGAATATCCGCGAATGTCTTCAGCGCGATTTTAGGCCGGAACAGGTGCAGCATTTCCACAAACCGGCTCATATGGGTTCCCTTGTATTTATGGGGAAGGTCCACATACATATTGATGGAAGCAACCGTGTGCTGTTCCCCCTTATTCCGGTCAAGAACCGTGATGGGATAGCTTAAATTTTTGATCCCGACTTTGTTGATGGCCATATTCCGGAAGTCAGGCTCGTTCTGTATATCTTTCATAATGGTCATGATGATGATTTTTCGGCTGAGCAGAAAGGACGGCGCTGAACCGGCGGACGGATACACCGGCATCCGATCAATTTTATAGAAGATAGTCGTGGTGGATATTGCTCAGCGATCTGAAAATATTCCCCTTAATTTTTTCATTGGTTTGATACAATTGAGACAGAAAATCCTTAATCTCTTTTCTTTTGGATATTTTCCCATACGGACACGGATTGACAAATTCCGGAAAATTATTGTTCCGGGCAAGCCGTCCGATCAGGTTCTCATCTACAAAAGCCAAGGGCCGGATAATGGAAAACCGGCCACCGAAAAACGGCTGCAACGGCCGCATGGCGGCCATCGTGCCGGAAAAACAAATATTTAAAAAAAAGGTTTCAATAATATCGTCTTTATGGTGTCCAAGCGCGATTTTGTTGCACGAAAGTTCTCCGGCGATGTCAAACAATCTTTTTCTTCGCATCCGGGCGCACAGAAAACAGGGATTTTCACGATTCTCCTCGCTGTGCGCCCGGATGCCATTATCCGTATACACTACCTGCAAAGTTAAACCTGTGGTTTTGACCCATTGATGGAGGCTGTCTGCAAAGCCGCCGGGAAAGCCGGGATCAATATAAACTGGAAACAGTTCATATTGGACCGGTATCCGGGAAAGACGTTCATTTAACAGCCATAACAATGTCAGGCTGTCTTTTCCGCCGGATATCCCCACGAGAATTCTGTCTTTGTGGGATATCATGCCATAATGATGAATGGCTTTTCCCGCGTCCCGGTTAACCGACTTCAGCAGAGATTGCGGCATCGGCTTCCAATCAGGGATTCTCGGTACCTTCCGGCTCCTGATGAACAAACACCTTGCCTGCTGAAATTTCCCTTAAAGCCGTGACCACATGTTCATTATTGGATTTTATCAGCGCTGGGCTTCCGTCCAGAAGCTGCCGGGCCCGTTTGGTCGCCACATGAACCAGCATAAACCGGTTGGGTATCCGTTTTAAACAATCTTCTATCGTAATTCTCGCCATTTTATCCTTACCTGCCTTTCCATGCGGTTACATTATTTCAATCAATTCATAACTTCGCCGGCCGCCAGGGGCCATGATGGTGATTTCATCGCCGATGGTTTTCCCGATGATGGCCTGGCCCAAGGGCGAAGCCACCGAAATTCTACCTTTCTTGATATCCGATTCTTCAGGCCCCACAAGCTGATAGGTCACTTCGTCTCCGGTGTCAACATTTTCCAGCATCACTTTGCAGCCGAATACGGCGGAATCCTTGCTGAGTTTATCCGTATCGATGATGTCCGCATTACCGAGTTTGTATTGCAGCTCCATGATGCGGCCTTCCAGAAATGCCTGGCGCTCCTTGGCCGCATCGAACTCGGCGTTTTCCGAAAGATCGCCATGTGCCCTGGCTTCTTCAATGGCTTTGATATTCAGCGGTCTTTCAACGGACTTCAAATTTTCCAGCTCTTTTTTCAGCCGTTCATAACCTTCGCGGGTAATCGGTATCTGTCTCAAGGCTAATCTCCAGCTCCTTCCTTCACGTAACGGGCGATCAAATCCCCCACCTGGCTGGTGGTATATCCCATTTTGCCGGCGGACACATTTTTAATGTCCTGGCGCAATGCTTTTCTCACCGCGGCTTCAATGGCTGCGGCGGCCTTGGGTTCGCCGATGGTATCCAGCAACAATTGCGCCGAAAGAATCGCGGCAATGGGATTGATAATCTGTTTGCCGGTATATTTGGGCGCGGAACCGCCGATGGGTTCAAACATGGACACGCCTTGGGGATTGATATTGCCGCCTGCGGCGATGCCCATGCCGCCCTGAATCATGGCGCCCAAGTCGGTGATGATATCGCCAAACAGATTATCGGTGACAATCACGTCAAACCATTCGGGATTCTTGACCATCCACATGCAGATGGCGTCCACATGGGCGTAATCTGGCGTGATATCCGGATATTCCGCCGCCACTTCGTAAAAAGTCCTTTCCCACAGATCAAAGGCATAGGTCAGAACATTGGTTTTGCCGCATAAGGTCAATTTTTTCCGTTTGTTGCGTTTCCGGCAATATTCAAAGGCAAACCGGATACACCGCTCCACCCCTTTCCGGGTATTGATGGATTCCTGGATCGCAACCTCATCCGGCGTTCCTTTTTTTAAGGTGCCGCCTGCGCCAGCATAAAGGCCCTCGCTGTTTTCCCGCACCACAACAAAATCAATATCCGCGGGCCCCTTGTCTTTTAAAGGCGTGGCCACGCCCTCATAGAGAGTGACGGGCCGGAAATTAATATACTGATCCAAAGAGAACCGCAAATTTAAAAGGATTCCTTTTTCAAGAATACCGGGCTTCACATCCGGATGTCCAATGGCCCCCAGAAATATCGCGTCTGCTTTCGAAAGTTCCGCGATAATGCCCTCAGGAAGGATTTCACCGGTTTTCATATAATGATCGCCGCCAATGGGATAGGTTGTAAAATTTAAAGAAAACCCATAAGCCCCGGCGGCTGATTCCAGAACTTTAAGCCCTTCAGCAACCACTTCAGGGCCGGTTCCATCACCGGGCAGAACCGCAATCTCATATTTTTTTGTCATCGTAACTTCTCCTTAATAAATAATATGTAACGCTGCCGCAGGAATATCTGTAACAGCAAAATCAATGCTCGCTTGCTTATGGCAACCGATTTTTCTGATCGTTTGCAGGGGGTGGTGCGGAATTCGGCGCACGATCGGGCGAGGATGTTGTACCGTTTTTTTGCCTGCGCCGCCGGACCACCAGACACACCGGCCCGGATGCGATATACGCCAGTGACGCCAAGAGCAGGGATATCGATGGCACTGCCGCTATCAGCATCAATATCAGCATCATGGACACCAGCACGTTAAAATTCATGGACCGGAACATCTCAATTTTTTTTATACTGAAATATTTGATGGAGCTGACCATCAGAAATGACAGCCCATACATCAATAATAATGCCGGAAAATGATGGGCGCTGTTTTTCAGCCCCAGATCAGAGATAAACAACACCATCACTGCGTTCATACCGGCTGCCGCAGGAATGGGAAGGCCCACAAAATAACCATCGCTCGACTGGTCAAGGTTTGTATTAAACCGGGCCAGGCGAAGCGCGCCGCATGCCACGAACAGGAACGCAGCCAGCCAGCCCGGCCTTCCCATGGGTTTGAGTGTCCACAGATACATCATCACCGCCGGGGCCACGCCGAAAGAAACCAAATCCGCCAGGGAATCGAATTCCGCGCCAAACCGGCTTAATGTGTGGGTGGCCCGGGCGATTTTACCGTCTAGGGCATCAAATACGGCGGCGATCAGAATGGCGACGGCAGCGGTTTTAAACTGACCGTTAATCGCACAAACGACCGAGTAAAAACCGAAAAACAGATTCATTAACGTGAACAGATTCGGAAGGATATAAATACCCTTTCTGAGATCTTCCCGCTTTATGGATCTTCTCAGCCGCATGGAAAATCCCTTATTATGCCAGATGCCCGATGATGGACGCACCGGCTTTGACTTTATCGCCCTTGGCCGCGTCCAGGACCGCATCTGCCGGTAAATACACATCCACGCGCGAGCCGAAGCAGATCAGACCGAATCTTTGACCGCAAGTCACGGCATCTTCTTTTTGGATAAAGCAGATGATCCGCCGGGCGACGAATCCCGCCACCTGAACAAAACAAATGGTCTGATGTTTTGGTGTTTCCAGAATAACAGCGTTATGTTCATTGGCGACCGAGGCTTCTTCCTTGTCCGCGCTGTAAAATTTTCCAGGAAAATACCGGATGTCTTTAATACTCCCTGAAAAAGGAATCCGATTCACATGAACGTTGAAAATATTCATAAAAATTCCGATTTTCAGGCAGGGGCCATCAATAAACGGACTTTTTTCCACCACGCCTGTATAGACAATCCGCCCGTCAGCAGGAGAAATCACGGCGTCCGGCTGGTTCGGCGTCATCCGGTCCGGATCCCTGAAAAAATAACAGATAAAAAACGTCACCAAAAGACCCGCGACTGCAAAATACGTCAATCCGGATAAGGCCAGCACAAATGTTGTGAACGCGGACGCGCCGATAAATGGCCAGCCTGCTTTGGCGACAGGATAGGCGGACATGCCCTGAGGCTCCGCTCGAAAAAACGCATTTTTCGATTGATGTTCCAATTGTTCCTCCAAATGCTGCACGGACTGCTCCGCCAATGCCATTTCATGGTGGCATCATGATTAATATTCGATGATATCAAGTTAATATTAATGGCTGCGTAAATCCCGGTCTTGCGGAATCTATGCAGCCATTCGAATGCAACCGTATCCCTTCATGAATGATGAATGTGTAATGGAATTAATTCAGTATGTCAATATCTTCTATCTTTCAATCATCTTTTTCGCATCCGATGGCCGGATATAACACGGGATTATGACGCCTGCATCATCCGTATCACTGGTTTTAAAGCGGGGCATCGCCAGGGCCGCGATTATCGAGGCCCTGATGGGGTGATGGCAATAATCAGCAACAACCGCCCGGACACCCCGGCTTTTCATGATGTCCATGATCCGGTCCCTGTATGCCGCAGCGCCATCACCTGTAAAAATGCATGGCTCATGGATATCGCAAACAGCCGATTCCGGGGATGTGACATCCGGCGGTGCATGAACGATCATCCGGGCGCCCTCAAACCGGTACCGGGCGGTATAAACCTCATTCCTTCGCGCGTCCATCAGGGGGCAGACCAGTTTATCGGAATATGCAAACGGGAACGCCAGGGCGTCCAACGAACCGACGCCCACCACCGGCTTGTCCGTCGCAATCGCCAGGCCTTTGACGGTGCTTAAACCAATGCGCAGGCCGGTAAAACTTCCGGGGCCAATGGTCACGGCGAATCCATCCATATCCGCCGGGGTAAAACGGCTGATAGCCAGCACCCGGTCGATCACTTCCATGAGGAACCGGGAATGGGTGTCTCGATGATTGAGCGTGAATTCCGCCATCACAGTGTCATCTTCCACCACCGCAACGCTGCATGTGCGGGAAGCGGTATCCACCGCCAGGATTCTCATGATCCGGAAACGCCGCCGGGCGGGTTGGGTCTTTTGTTTTTTTTGCTTTTTGGGGATTTGGCGGACTCCGGCTGGATCAAATCCTCGCCAATGGCGATGGCGATCACTTCATCAATGGTGGAAACCGGGCAAAATTTAATTTTCCGCTTCACATTTTTGGGGATTTCCGCCAGATCATTTTTATTTTTTTCCGGAATAATAATGGTTTTAATCCCTGCACGGAGCGCGCCTAAAGATTTTTCCCTCAACCCGCCGATGGGCAGCACCCGGCCCCGCAAAGTGATTTCCCCTGTCATGGCCACCTCGGTGTTGACCGGCCGGTTGGTCAAGGCGGAAATCAGGGCGGTGGCCATGGCGATGCCGGCGGATGGGCCATCCTTGGGAATGGCGCCAGCCGGCACATGAATATGGATGTCCCGGTTTTCAAAATAATCCTTTTTAATGCCGAACCGTTCCCGATGTGAACGGGCATAGGTGACCGCGGCCCGTGCCGACTCCTGCATGATGTCCCCAATCTGGCCGGTGATGATCAGCTCCCCCTTGCCGTCCAGCAGGGTAGCTTCAATATACAATACCTCACCGCCCACGGAAGTCCATGCAAGTCCGGTGGACAGGCCCACCTGGCTTTCTTCCTGATCCATTTCAGGCATAAACTTGGGGGTTCCGAGAAACTGCTGCAAGTTCGTTTTGGTGATCTGAAAAGGGCCTTTTTCCTTTTCAGCGATTTTCCGCGCCAGCTTCCGGCAGATGGCCGCCAGTTCCCGTTCCAGATTGCGAAGGCCTGATTCGCAGGTATATTCTTCAATGATTTGCTGCAACGCGCCAGGACTGATAGTTATATCCTTTTTCTTCAGCCCGTTTTCCTTGATTTGCCGGGGCAGTAGAAATGTTTCCGCGATGGCGGTTTTTTCTTCAAGCGTATAGCCGGACAAATTCAGCACTTCCATCCGGTCCAGAAGGGCAGAAGGAATTGTGTCAATGACATTCGCGGTCAATATAAACATGACATTGGACAGATCATAGGGCAGGTTCAGGTAATGATCGCTAAAATTGGCGTTCTGCTCCGGATCGAGGGCCTCCAGAAGCGCGGAAGACGGATCGCCGCGAAAATCAGAACCGATTTTATCGATTTCATCCATCATGAAAACCGGGTTATTGCTGCCGCATTGTTTGAGCCCCTGGATAATCCGTCCGGGCATGGCGCCGATATAAGTTCTGCGGTGACCCCGGATTTCCGCCTCATCCCGGATGCCGCCCAGAGACATCCGGAAAAATTTCCGGTTCATGGCTTTGGCAATGGCCTGTCCCAGGGAGGTTTTTCCCACGCCTGGGGGGCCGGCAAAGCACAGTATCTGCCCTTTTTTATTGGGATTCAGGACCCGCACGCTCAAGTATTCCAGCACCCGGTCCTTGACCTTGTCCAGACCGTAATGATGGCTGTCAAGGATGGTTTTGGCGGCCTTGATGTCGATTTTATCCTTGGTGGACTTGCTCCAGGGAAGCTCGATAATCCAGTCCAGATAGGTCCGGATGACGGAAGCCTCCGATGAATCCGGGTGCATCTGTTCCAGCCGCCGAAGCTGTTTGTCCGCCTCTTTCGCGGCTTCCGCCGGAAGCTTGGCCCGTTTGAGAAGGTTTTTATACTCGCCCACTTCCTCCACACGATCATCAAACTCCCCGAGTTCCTTGTTAATCGCCCGGACCTGCTCCCGCAAAAAATAATCCCGCTGGCTTTTGGATATCTCATCCCGGACATTGGATTGAATTTTGGCCTGCATCACCGACAGTTCCACTTCCCGGGTAAGGTAGTCATTGACTTTTTGCAGGCGCTCCAGCGGATCGGATAATTCAAGAAGGCCTTGGGCCTCTTCGATTTTCAGCTTCAGATTGGAAGACACCAGGTCCGCCAGTTTGCCGGGATGTTCGATTTCCTCTAAAAGAATACCGATCTCGCTGGAATATTCTCCGCGAATGGTCAGGATTTTTTCACAGTTTTCCCGGATATTGCGCATCAACGCCTGGTGTTCAAGTTCAAGTTTTTCAAATGGCTTGTCCTTGACCACCTCCACTTTGACGCTGTAATACCCTTTATGGCTGGTGAACCGTTTGATCCGCCCTTTTTCCAGCCCCTGCACCAGCACTTTAAAATGGCCGTCCGGCAGTTTTAAAATCCTTAAAATCCGGCAAATGGTCCCCATGCGATAAATATCATCCGGCTTGGGGTCTTCAATGGAGGGGTCTTTTTGCGTTGACAAGAACAACAGCCGATCGCCGCCCATGGATTTATCCACCGCTTTGACCGATCGGTCGCGCCCTATAAACAAAGGGAGCACCATATCAATAAAAATCACCACATCTCTTACCGGGAGGAGCGGCATGATTTCCGGTATATCAATTTTGCCGTCTGTGTCTTCCAAAAGGCTTACAAGATCGTCTTTATCCGTTTCCGCCATAAACCACCTGTTTCAAATAAAAAAATGTAAACGTTCATGATCGGGGAAGATCATCCCCGCAAGTAAAAAACCGTAGGAACGGATGGCATTCGCCCACATGGCATTTCGCCATCGGCGGCAGCACATTTCCAACGGTAAAAAATCTCTATTATCTTTATCGTTTAATTTCAATCCATTTTTCACTGTTCGAGTTTGGGATTGATTTTATTCCGCCTCTTTCATAAGATACGCCATCATCCGCGCTAAGTCATGCATGGGATTGATGACGGTTCACCAAGATACATGCCGCAAACCCGATTCCAAAGGCAGGATATGTCTGATATATTTATTTTATTAATGATATTTTTTATGGGAGCCTGCATCGGCAGCTTTTTAAACGTCTGTATCTGGCGGCTTCCCCGAGCCGAATCCATTGTCAGCCCCGGCTCTAAATGCCCCCATTGCAACACCCCCATCCGGTTTTATGATAACATACCGATTTTGAGCTATATTTTGCTTACAGGAAAATGCCGGGGGTGCAAGGCCCCAATTTCCATCCGCTATCCGCTGGTGGAAGGGCTGACCGGGCTTCTGGCGGCGGCGGCAGCCTATCGATTCGGCATCACGCTTGATTTTCTCATCTATTTTGTATTTATCAGCATCCTGGTGACGGTAACCTTTATTGACATTGATCTGATGATAATTCCGGATGTTATATCTCTTCCCGGAATCCTCGTGGGGTTGGCGGCCTCGCTGGTTTTAAGGTCCGTCACCTTTAAGGACGCGCTGATCGGCGTATTCGTGGGGGGCGGCAGTCTTTTTCTGGTGGCCTGGGGGTATCATCGCATCACCGGCAAGGAAGGCATGGGCGGGGGAGACATCAAACTGCTGGCCATGATTGGGGCGTTTATTGGATGGCAGGGCGTATTTTTCACGATTTTTGTGGCCTCCGCCACGGGCTCGCTGACCGGTGCGATCCTCATGCTGTTTGCCAGGAAAGATTTAAAATTCGCGGTTGCCTTTGGCCCATTTCTGGCGATGGGAGCCCTTGCCTATTTATTTGCCGGTCCGGAACTCATTGACTGGTATTACAACAGCGCTTTCCGGTAAAAACGGGATACGAAGAAGCTTTGAAAAAAATATGAAAAAAAAATATTCGGAAGCAAAAACAGGGAAATGGATGATTCTGTCCGGGTTGGGCTGGACGCTGGTGCTGCTGCTGGCATTATTGTATGGCATGAAGTACCATTCTGTGGACGTTTTCGGCAACAGTCTGAAAAAAGATGAGATATTATCCCGGATGAGAATCGATATGCTCAGATCCATCGAACTGGAAAAGGCGGCGGTCATGGCAATTACCGATAAGGAATCTGAAAATTTTGCTAAAGAATCACTCAAGGCCGCGGATGCCACGGAACAGGATCTGCATGAACTCGATGCACTCACAGGTTCGGACGACGAGAAAAAACTGCGCGGAGAATTCCACAATTGCTGGGAGGAGTGCAGAACAATTGACAAATCACTGCTTGATTTCGCTGTGCAGAATACGAACCTCAAAGCAGCCCGCCTGTCATACACCAAGGGCGCCGACGCAGCCAGACGATTCGAACATGCAATTTCGAATCTGACCGGAATCTTTGACGATGTCCGGACATCAAAACTTATTTACAGGGCGGTTACAGCCTTGCTTAAAATCCACAATCTCCAGGCTCCGCACATTAACGCATCTGATGATAAACAGATGGACGATATCGAAGCGGTCATGAAAACAGAAGAAAATCAGGTGAAAGAGTCCATGAAAGCGCTTTCCGATATTGAAGATGGGCGTGGGCGGGCCTCCATTGATGAGGCCGAGGCGGCCTTTGCAGAATTTATGAAAGTGAATGCGGAAGTGATCAGACTGTCCCGGCTGAACACCAATATCAAATCAGCGGAACTTTCCTTGGGAAGAAAGCGCAAAGCGGTTGCCCAGTGTGAGGAAATACTGACTTCGATGCAGGAAGCGGCTCGGAACGAAACCGGTTTGCTGTCCAAAGGAATGCGGGGTCACTTCAGATAGAAACGATTTCGGCATACACGGAAGCGTTCATCTTTTATCCAAATGACAAAAATCAAAAAGGGCGGCACCCATTCCGGATGCCGCCCTTAAAAGTCTGATCTCAAGTAACTGATTATCCGCAGGTTCCGGTTGACCCGCAACTGCTGCCGCAACCGCCGCCTTCCATTTTCAGATTGGACGTGATCTGAAAACCAACTCCTTTAAAATCCACTTTAACAGGCTGGGCCTGTTTGAGCAGGTCTTTATCTGCAATAAATTTGAATCCGTTAAATTCAAAAATTTGGTCCATATCAGTGGGTTCATCCAGAACCAGCGCTAATGACGGGCCGCCTCAGCCGCTTTGGTTGAGGAAAAGCCGGATGGGCTTGACCTCTTTTTTGTCCTTGAAAAAATCCGCGATCTGCTGTTGCGCCATTACCGTGACATCCAACATTGTGGTACCTCCATTTATATAAAATTAAAATAATGACTGATCTTAAATCATTAAAATTTGAAAAAAAATTAATCATCCGCCGATAACTTGTCAACACAATTTTTGGGTTGCCATGAAAAAGCGGGGTTGTTGGATATCCCTCAAAACCCACACATATGATACCCGTGAAACCGAATTCATTTTTTCTTGCAATGAGACACAGAGACGCGGCGGGGATTTCATAAAAGCGTTAAAAAAGAAAAGGCGGCTTTTTAAAGGCCGCCTTAACTTATTCATTTTACTGGTGCCGAGGGACGGAATCGAACCGCCGACACGGGGATTTTCAGTCCCCTGCTCTACCGACTGAGCTACCTCGGCGTTAAAAGTAAATGTTGTCTTATGGGAAACCAGTAACCCTGTCAAGGGTTTTTTAACGCATGTCGCCAAATATGTGTTGAATCAGGGCGCATGCGGCAATGGAGGCTGTTTCAGCTCTTAATATTCTGGGGCCTAAAGAGGCTGTCACAAACCCTGCCGCTATCGCAAGTTCCACCTCCTTGGTTGAAAAACCGCCCTCAGGGCCAAAAAGCACCAGTATTCCGGATGGGGGGGCGGCTTTGAGAGAGAGTGTTTTGTCAAGAGGCCTGGCTTCATTTTCATAAAAAATAATTTTTAAATCCGCATCTCCATTGCTTTTCACGGCTTCCGCAAAAGAGACCGGCGATATAATTTCCGGCACCAGGGTTCTTCCGCACTGTTTGACCGCTTCCCTGGCAATGGATCGCCATCGTTCTACTCTGGCGTCATTTTTTTTGGTAAAGGGCTGGGGGATGGCGTATTCGGTAAGCACCGGCATCCACCGGGCAATGCCGATTTCCGTGAGATGCCGGATCAGCATGTCCATTTTTTTGTCTTTCAGGTATCCCTGGCCGACACTGATTTTTGCCGGTGATTCGGTCAAAACGGCGTATTTTTCCATAACAGCGACAAAGACCTGATTCTTGGAGAGACTGACAAGTCGCGCCATATATTCAAACCCGGTGCCATCCACCAGGAGAATTTGATCTCCAGGCTTCAGCCGGAAAACACTGGTGATATGATGAGCGTCCTGCCCCTCGATAACCGGTTTTTCTTTTAATAGTTCCGATGGATCAATAAAAAATCGTCTCATATAATTTCCCATATCGTTTTAAGACTCAAATGCCGTCACATTATTGATAACGGGAAGCAATATGTCAACAGTATCGGAATAAAACCCTTGCCATTGAAGGATATGCAGTGATTTGCAAAGGAGCAATTACCTTGACAGTCCGTCGCCGTCATGATATGTAAATCAGGTAATTTTTTGGCCCGTTCATTTGCCTGGAATCATTAAATCCGGAGGGAATGCGCATGAATGAAAACCCGACAGACGGTCATAACAGGCCGATTCCAAATCCATCTGGAAATAACCACCTGGATGCGCAAACCCAAGCTGAACCGGATATCATTGAACTTTCAGATATTGCTATCGGCATCACTCCGGAAGATGATGCGATCGTGGAGCTGACTGAAGATATCATTGGAGAGGCGTTCTTTGGTTTCGATAAGGCCACCATCGATAAAATGGATGCGGATGAGAGCGAGCTGGATCTTTCCGAAAAAAAACAACCTGATGGCTTGACCGGTCAATCCGACGATACCTACAGGGAATCCGCTGCCGTATCATCTCCTGCCGGTTCGATCGGGCCGCTGGACGTGGAGGCGGATTCGCAGGAAGATGATATCAGCAGGCAACTGGATAATTATTTCGGTGCTGAAGATGATACCCTGAAAAAACCGAAACATGATGCGCCCGTCATTCCCGAGACGCCAGCGGAAGAAGAGCCGTCTGCCGCCCCGCCGGCATTCCAGGAGATACGGCCCATCAGCGAAATTTCAATCACCGCCGGCCAGCTTGACGAGGCGCTTGAACGGGTGATACGAAAATTATATGCTGAAAAAATGAACCGGATACTGGATGCCATGATTGAAAGAACCGTCACGGAAGAAATCAGTCTGCTGAAGGACTATCTCATCGGCATTGCCGGGAAAAAGGATTAAAACACCCGGCTGGTTTTTTTATGACGGCATGACCGCCGTTTCAATTAGGTAAACACGAGGGGGTTAATCTTTAATCCCCTTTTTATTTAATTTTTTTCTTTGTAATTATTTGTCAACGGAACAGGGACTGAAATACATGGATTCGATTTTAGATAAAGGATATGAGCCGCGCACGGTTGAAGAACGCTGGTATGCATACTGGGAAGCCAATGGAATGTTCGCCGCATCGGAAGATCCAAAAAAGCCGGCCTATGCGATTGTCATTCCGCCCCCCAACGTCACGGGCGTTCTGCACATGGGGCATTCGCTGAACATCACGCTTCAGGATATTTTGTGCCGGTACCGGCGGTTATGCGGGGATAACGTGCTGTGGATGCCGGGAACCGATCATGCGGGCATTGCAACGCAAAATGTGGTGGAGAGAAGCCTGACCGCCCAGGGAGTTGACCGCCATCAACTGGGCCGGGAAAAGTTTGTGGAAAAGGTTTGGGAATGGCGAAAGACTTATGGCAGCGCCATTATCAACCAGCTCAAGAAACTGGGAGCTTCCTGCGACTGGGAACGGGAGCGCTTTACCATGGACGAAGGCCTGTCCCGGGCCGTTAAAAAAGTGTTTGTCCAGCTCTACGAACAAGGGCTGATTTACCGGGGAAATTATATTATCAACTGGTGCCCCCGGTGCATGACCGCCTTGGCGGACCTGGAAGTGGAACACGAGGCCCATGACGGCAACCTTTACCACATCCTCTATCCCGTTGCCGGAGGAGAGGGCGGCCCGGTGGTGGCCACGACACGGCCTGAAACCATGCTGGGCGATACGGCCGTGGCCGTGCATCCGGAAGACGAACGATATACGGCCCTTCACGGAAAACAACTCATGCTGCCCCTGACCAACAGAACTATTCCAGTAATTTGCGACACATATGTGGACCGGAAATTTGGTACCGGCGCGCTCAAGGTCACCCCGGCCCATGACCCGAACGATTTTGAAATCGGCCGGATACATTCCCTGGCGAGCCCCAAGGTGATCGGGGATGACGGCCTCATGACCGGTGAAGCCGGAAAATACAAGGGGCTGGAGCGGTTCGCCTGCCGGGCCGCTGTTTTAAAAGATCTGGAATCCGCCGGGCTGCTGGTCAAGGTGGAGCCGTATAATCACGGGGTGGGGCATTGCTACCGCTGTCACACAGTGGTGGAGCCCAATCTCTCCAAGCAATGGTTTGTCAAAACAAAACTTTTGGCCGAAAAAGCGCTTGAAGCGGTCAAATCCGGGCAGACAAAGATCATTCCGGAAAAATGGACGGGGGATTATTATCAGTGGATGGAGAATATCCGGGACTGGTGCATTTCCCGTCAAATCTGGTGGGGCCACCAGATCCCGGCCTGGACATGCGCCCAGTGCAATGAAATCATCGTCGCCCTGGAAATGCCTGATCGATGCCCGGCATGCAACAGCGATCATTTGATCCAGGATCCGGATGTCCTGGATACCTGGTTCAGCTCTGCGCTCTGGCCGTTTTCCACCATGGGATGGCCGGACGACACGCCTTTGCTGAAGCAATTTTATCCCACCTCAGTGCTGGTCACCGGTTTTGATATCCTGTTCTTCTGGGTGGCGCGTATGATGATGATGGGGCTTCGGTTTATGGACCAGGTCCCCTTTCATGACGTGTATATCCATGCTCTCGTGCGGGATGAAAACGGCAAAAAAATGAGCAAATCCACCGGTAATGTTATTGATCCCATTGATATCATAAAAAAATACGGCACCGACGCCCTGCGTTTCACCCTCACCGCATTCGCGGCCCAGGGAAGAGACATCAAACTGTCTGAAAAACGCATTGAGGGCTACCGGAATTTTATCAATAAACTCTGGAATGCGGCCCGGTTTTCCTTTATGCATATTCAGCGGGACCATTCGGCGGCCGCGTTTTCCGATCTTAGTCTTCCGGACCGCTGGATTCTTGACAGATTAAAAACCGTGACCGGACAGGTGACGGACGCTCTGGACTCCTACCGGTTCAACGATGCGGCGGGCGACGTGTATCACTTTGTGTGGCATGAATTCTGCGACTGGTATCTGGAATTCATCAAACCCGCCCTTTATGGAAACAAGGGGGATGACCAGCAGCAGTCCGCCAAACATGTTCTGTGGCGGGTGCTTCATGACACCTTGATTCTCCTTCATCCCATTATCCCGTTTGTCACCGAGGAAATATGGGACAAATTGCCCGGCGCACAGGGTTCCATCATGCGGGCCACGTTCCCGTTCCTTGAGGCCAGGTTGTTCCCCATCGGGTTTGACCCGGATGCAGTGGAGCAAATGACCCTGGTGATGGCGGTGATCAACGCCATCCGCAATATCCGGGGCGAAATGGGCATTTCACCGTCCCAGGCGCTGAAGGTGCTGATTCAGTCGGGAGATGAAAAAACACGCCATCTGCTTGCCCAGAATAAAGAGTTTATTTATAATCTTGCCCGGTTGAGTGATCTCACCATAACGTCCGCCGGAGAAAAGCCAAAGGCGACCGCTACCGCCGTGGCGGACCAAGCCCTGATTCTGGTCTACCTGGAGGGCATCATTGATTTTGACAAGGAAGCCGCACGGCTTTTAAAGGAAATCGTCAAAATAAACGGGGAGCTTGAAAAACTGGATAAAAAACTGGCCAATCCGGGGTTTGTCAATCAGGCGAAGCCGGAAGTGGTGGATAAAACGAAGGAACAGCGCCAGGAATATGCGGAAAAACGAGACAAATTCGCGGTCAACCTGGAAAAAATCAAATCCATTCAGGCGGGATAATCCATGACCCCGATGCATCATTATATATCATCGCACACCGATCACCTGATTGATTTGGGCCTATCCGAGGATGTGGGGTCTGGCGACATCACCACAGACCACCTGCCGCGCCCGGATGCGGCAGGAATGGCCGTTATTATTGCAAAGCAGCCGCTGATCGTTGCGGGGCTTGCCATCGCCAGGCGGGTCTTTGAAAAACTGGACCCGGATGTTGCTTTTTTTTCCGTTTTTACAGATGGTGACAAGGTGAACCCAGGAGATGCGGTCGCTGAAATCCGGTGCTCACTGCGTGCATTACTTGTCGGTGAACGGACAGCCCTCAATTTTCTTCAGCATCTCTCCGGCATCGCCACCCATGTCCGCGATTATGTCAAGGAGCTGGGAGACGCCTCTGTCCGGCTGGTGGATACCCGCAAGACCATCCCCGGCTGGCGGGTTCTTGAAAAATATGCGGTCAGGGCAGGAGGTGCGCATAATCACCGCATGGGCCTCTATGACGGCGTATTGATTAAAGACAATCATATCGCTGCGTTCGGCTGCATCCGGAATGCTGTCGACCATATCCGCGACGCCGTGTCGCATCTGGTCAAAATCGAAATTGAAACCTCCACTCTGGATGAAGTCCGGGAAGCCCTTGCGGCGGGCGTTGACATTATCATGCTGGATAATATGGACGAAGACGGCATCCGGGCCGCGGTTCTACTGATTGATCATCAAGCACTGGTTGAAGTTTCGGGCCGTGTGCGCAAGGAAAATTTAAAGCGCCTGGCGGCTACCGGCGTGGATATCATATCCGTCGGCGCGCTGATTCATTCCGCGCCATTTGTGGATATCAGCATGCGGATATCCGCGGACAGTTAAATGATCCCGATTCGCGACACGGTTCCTTCCAAAAATTATCCGGTCGTAAACGCCACGCTGATCGGGATTAACGTGGCCGTATTTCTGGTCCAGATGTCCCAGGGGACAGGGTTTGAAAGGTTTGTCTATACATACGGCCTCGTGCCCGCCCGGTATGCATCGCCTTATATTTCCATTTTATCATTTTTCCCATTGATATCATACATGTTTTTGCACGGCGGGGTTCTTCATCTGCTCGGCAACATGTGGTTCCTGCATATTTTCGGGGACAACGTCGAAGACCGGCTTGGCTCTTTCAATTATT
>DAIEHU010000149.1 GCA_027353395.1 Desulfobacteraceae bacterium | reverse complement strand
ATAGATGACTTTGTCACGGCCAAGGTGACGACGGTGAACACCGATTACCGTATCATTCCGTACAACCATAATCCGGTCTGCGTATGCCCGCACCGTGGCTGTTTTTCCCACAGCCATGACATTCACGCTGTAACGGTTGCGGTCGAAACTGATCAAGAGTTGTGATGTGACGCGGACAACGGTTTCCGTATAGCCATCAAAGGGACATGCCGGAAGTGCCAAAAGATGCGGCTTCTCTTCAGCAAACACCTGATCAACGGTTTTCTCCTTAAATTGCTTTATGGATGCGGGCTAAGGCTATTTGAATGCATCGGTCTTCGTGTGCATTGCATGAATTTTGACGCGGGCGTTTTGACGGTTCATGACGGCAAGGGACAAAAAGACCGGACGGTGCCGCTTCCGCGGATGATTCTCCCGGAACTCCGGGCGCATCTCGAGTTTTTGAAAGACCTTCATCAAAGGGATCTGAATCGGGAATATGCCGGTGTTTTTCTGGTGAACGCATTGGCGCGGAAATATATAAACGCGGCCAGGGAGTTTGTCTGGCAGTGGTTTTTCCCGGCCAGTCAATTGACCCGGGAGAACACGACCGGGAAATACCGGCGGTATCATCCGCATGAAACACATGTGCAGAAGGCGATAAAACAGGCCGTGAACGCCGCCCGGATTTGCAAGCGCGCCAGCGCCCATACATTTCGCCATAGCTTTGCCAGTCATCTGCTCCAGAAGAATTATGACATTCGAACGATTCAGGAACTTCTGGGGCATAGTGATGTCAGAACCACCATGATTGATGGCCTCGTAAAAAGTCCGCAACTCGTCATGCCGGACTTGATTCGGCATCCATAACTTATTGAATATACTGGATTCCGGCCTGCTCCGGAATGACGAAAAAAGGAGAAAATCGACTTTTTACGGTTTCATCAATCTTGCTTAATCGAAAAAACTTTGGTATATGATCATCCCGAATATTCTGAGGCGCGTACCGGTTATGGCGCGCTTCAGCCGTTTTTTCCGGTTTAACCGGGTGATGCCTATCTTTACAGGATGAATTACGAAATGAAGTTCTTATGGAAATTGTTGAAACTTGTGCTGGCGCTGATTTTTTGCGGCCTTTTTTTTGGCGTTCTCGGGTTTATCGGATTGTATTATCATTTTGTCAGCGATCTGCCGAAACTTTCATCGTTAACGGATTACCGCCCGCCGGTGGTCACCACCATTTATGCGGATGACAATCGCAAGATCGGGGAGTTTTATGACCAGCAGCGGATGGTTATTCCGCTGTCGGAAATGCCGAAACAATTGATCCAGGCGTTTGTGTCCGCCGAAGATTCCCGGTTTTACAAACATCCCGGCATTGATTTTCATAGCATTATCCGGGCGTTTTATAAAAATCTGCTGGCCGGGGAAGTTGTCCAGGGCGGCAGCACCATAACCCAGCAGGTCACCAAGTCGTTTTTGCTCACCCCGGAACGCAGTTACCAGCGCAAAGTCAAGGAGGCCATTCTGGCGTTTCGCATCGACAAGCAATTCACCAAAGACCAGATATTGTTTTTGTATTTAAATCAGATTTATTTGGGAAACGGGGCCTATGGCGTGGAAGCCGCCGCACAAAAATATTTCGGCAAATCCGCACGAGACCTGAATCTGGCCGAATGCGCCCTGCTGGCCGGCCTTCCCCAGGCTCCCAGCCGTTATTCCCCGTTCAACTACCCGGAAAAAGCCAAAGCCCGTCAGAATTATACGCTGAAGCGAATGGCGGAAGAGGGATATATCACCGACGCGGAAGCGGAGAAAGCCGCTCGTATGCCGCTGGATATCCAGTCGCATCAGAACGCTTACCGGGATGCGGCGCCGGATTATACGGAGTATATCCGCCAGGTGCTGATTGATATGTTCGGCAGGCAGACGGTCTACAATGAAGGCCTCAAGGTCTATACCAGCGTGAATATCGACATGCAGCAGAATGGCCGCAACGCGGTCCAGAAGGGCCTGAGCGAACTGGATAAACGCCAGGGATACCGGGGGCCGCTTGAGCATTTGTTGCCGGAGCAGATCGAGGGGTTTTCGCAAACCATTGCGCGTCAGCTTGTTAATGCCCCGCTGCAGGCGGATATGATCACAAAGGGCATCGTGACCCAGGTGAGCGATCAGACCGGTTCGGTGACTGTCCGCATGGGGGGCGAACAGGGGCTTATCCATCTCAAAGACATGAGATGGGCGAGAAAACCGAATCCGGACGTGGATTATTATGCGGCCGCCATCAGCGCGCCCAGTCAGGCCCTGCACGTGGGCGATGTGATTCTGGCGCGCGTGATATCCAGGCAGGAGGGCAGGAAGGCATGGAACCTGGCTCTGGAACAGACGCCGGAAGTGGAAGCAGCCCTGCTCTGCATTGAAACGCAAACCGGAAATGTGAAAACCATGATCGGCGGCAGGGATTTTTCAACCAGCCAGTTTAACCGCGCCATCCAGTCCCAGCGCCAGCCGGGGTCCGCGTTTAAACCCATTATTTACGCAGCGGCCCTTGATAAAGGATTTACCGTGTCTTCCGTTATCGTGGATGCGCCCATCGCCTTTGAAAATGCGGATAATGATTCTGTGTGGAAGCCTAAAAATTATGATATGAAATTTAAAGGGAATACCCTGTTCCGGGAAGGCCTGATTGAATCCCGCAATGTCATTACCGTTAAAATATTGCGGGATATCGGCGTCCGGTATGCCATTGATTATGCCAGAAAAATGGGAATCACCGCGAATCTGGACAGGAACCTGTCCCTGGCCCTGGGATCATCCGGCCTCTCGCTGCTGGAACTGGTGAAAGCCTATACGGTATTCGCCAATCAGGGCCGGCTGATTGATCCCTGTTTTATTCAGAAAGTGGTGGACCGGGACGGTAATGTGCTGGTGGAGTATTATCCCAACCCCAGGCAGGTGATTGAGGAAAGCACGGCTTATGTCATGACCCATCTCATGGAGGAAGTCATCCAGTATGGGACCGGTAAGCGCGTCAGCGTCATCAACCGGCCCGCGGCCGGAAAAACCGGAACCACCAATGAGTTGAAAGATGCCTGGTTTTTGGGATATACCCCCGAATATGTCACTGGGGTATGGGTCGGTTTTGATGATAGAAAATCCCTGGGCAGCAAGGAGACCGGAGCCCAGGCGGCGAGCCCCATCTGGCTTGATTTCATGCAGCACAGCCTTGAAGGCCGTCCGGTCAGCGTATTCCAGGTGCCGGCCAGTGTCGTGTTTGTCAAAATCGATGCGCAGACAGGGCTTTTGCCGCAGCCGGGAACCCGGAATACCGTGGTTGAATGCTTTAAAGAGGGAACCGCCCCCGCCCAAGTTTCGAAACAGCCGGGCACGCCAACCGAAACAGAGGATTTTTTTAAAGGCGGATTTTAATTCATATTTTTATTGTAATTTCTGATCATCCGTATCCACGACTTTAACTTCGCCGAATTTTTCTTCGTACCGCATCAGGTTGTCGGTAAGGGCGCTGATGATCCGCTTTATATGGCCGGGCGAAACAATGACGCGGGATACCAGATGCGCGCCGGTGGGGGAGTTGAGCAGCCAGTCGATGATAAACTCTTCCGGCCCATGGGCGATAAACATGGAATTGCTGAATCTTCCCTGGGATGTTTTTTCGTCTGCCTGAATCTGGATTTGCTGGGACTGTTTTTTATAATCCTCCATAGTATTTTCCTTATTTTTTGGGTTATTATGAGAAACGTCAAGCGGTGATCGCCGCAAAAACCGTAAGAACGTAAGCGATTTTTTAAAAATCCTGCGTAGAAGAGCAAGGTATCATGGTAACCAGAAAAGAAGAAACGTTTTATTTGATCGTCTACCGGAACGCCAAAGACACCAGGGTGGTGACTCTGAAAGCCAAAACCGTGACCGACTCCTCTCTGGGTCTCAGCTTTATCGCCATATCCGATTTTGTGTTTGATACCCAATCCATTGTCATCAATCCTGAAGAAGAAGATCAGCGGCGTCATTTTGAGGGGGTAAATACCTTGCACCTGTCTATCTACAGCATCATCTCCATTGAAGAAGTGGGCGCGGGCCACAAGGGCCTCAAATTTAAAAAAGACAAATCCCATTTGGTGGTGCTGTCCACGGATCCTGCCCCGCCTAAAGGAAAATAATTTTTATTTAAAGGACGTGTTTATCTGTTATGTCGATGGACTTGGAAAAAGTCAAAAAACTTTATTTTTCAGCATGTTGACCTGTTATGAAGCCATCATGTTGAATGAACCCGATTTTTTTATCCAGGCTTGACAAACAGTATCTGACCCGTTAGAAACTTCACCTTTACGTTAAGATGGAGCGCGTCTCGCCGCTCTATATTCAATCGATTTAAAAAATTTAAATATATTTAAAATATTAATAAGTTGACATTAAAGGAACCATCATGAGCGAAAAAATCAAACCCGCCCCGGCCGCACTCACGGAACTGGAATCCAAACAGTTTTTAAAGCCTTACGGCGTTCCGGTGGTGAATGAAGCGTTGGCGGCGACCCCTGCCCAGGCGGTTAAGGCTGCGCAAGCCATCGGCTTTCCGGTGGTGCTCAAGGGGCTCGGCAAAGAGCTGCTTCATAAGACCGAACTGCAGCTGGTGCATCTGAATTTAAACGATGCCGCATCTGTTGAAACCGCCGCCAAGGCCATTGAAAATAACGCAGGAGCCAAACTCGAAGGTTTTCTGGTGCAGCCTCAGGTGGCGGGCAAACGCGAATTTGTGGCCGGCATGTTCCGGGATGACCAGTACGGGCCGGTGGTGATGTTCGGCCTGGGCGGTATTTTCACGGAAGCCTTGTCGGATGTCTGCTTCCGTCTCGCGCCTTTAACCGAACAGGATGCGGAGGAAATGATCACCGGCATTAAATCCAAAAAATTGCTTGGCCCGTTCAGAGGCGAGCCGGCGGTGGATATGAAGCTGCTGGTTCAGGCCCTTATGGGATTATCAAAAGTGGCCGTGGAATGTCCGGATGTATCTGAAATCGATATTAATCCGCTCCTGATTACCCCCGAAGGCAAACCAGTGGCTGTGGATGCGCTGATCATCAAGGATGCGCCCAAGCCCTTGAAAATTTTCACCCCGCCCGTAAGTCCGGCTGATGTGGCCCCTTTGTTTTATCCCAGATCTGTGGCGTTTGTGGGCGCTTCCGGCCGCTTGGGGAAATGGGGTTATACCTTGCTGACCAATACCATCGGCGGCGGGTTTGCAGGTGAAGTCTATTTGGTGAACCCAAAGGGCGGGACCATCGCTGGCCGGCCGGTATACACCTCCGTGCTGGAGATTACGGGTCCGGTGGATGTGGCGGTGGTGACGATTCCGGCCCAAGCCGTGCCCGCATTGATTCCGGAGTTTAAGAAAAAAGGGATCGCCAATATGCTGCTCATCGCGTCCGGGTTTGCCGAAACGGGCGGCGATGGCGTCAAAAAAGAAAAAGATCTCATCGACCAGGCCCGGGCCGCAGGCATCCGTATTATCGGCCCCAATACCATGGGCATCTGTAATCCCCATATCAACTTCTACTGCACCGGCACCCATGTACGCCCGAAAGCCGGTTCCACCAGCGTGGTGGCCCAGTCCGGCAATATGGGAAATCAGCTTCTGGCGTTTGCGGAGCTTCAGGGCATCGGCATCCGGGGGTTTTGCGGTTCCGGCAATGAAGGCATGATCACCATTGAAGACTACCTGGACGCATTTGAAGTGGACCCCCTGACCGAAACAGTGATGCTTTATATCGAAAGCGTTAAAAATGGCCGCCGGTTTTTTAAAAGCGCCCGGCGGGTGGGGAAAAAGAAGCCCGTTATCCTGCTGAAAGGCGGTCAGACAAAAGCCGGAAGCAAGGCGGCCGCTAGTCATACCGGCGCGTTGTCTTCCGATAGCCGGGTGTTTAATGCGGTATGCCGGCAGGCGGGCATTGTGAAAGTGGAACGGCCCATGGAGCTGCTGGACCTGTCCGCTGCGTTTTCCTCTCTGCCCCTGCCCAAGGGGAAGCGGGTGGCCATCATGACCCTGGGCGGCGGCTGGGGGGTGGTGACTGCCGATTTATGCGAAGCCTACGGCCTGGAAATTCCAGAACTGTCCGAGGCGATTATTAAAAAAATTGATGAAATTCTGCCGCCTTACTGGAGCCGCGCCAACCCCATCGATCTGGTGGGCGAAAATGATCTGTCCATCCCCATGACCACGATGGAGGCCCTTATGCAATGGGATGGCTGCGACGCCATCATTAATCTGGGAATTCTGGGCCGCCGCCATCTGGTGTCCCGGATGGCCGATTCCGTGAGGCTGGCGGATCCGACGTGTCCGGAAGACTTTCTGGAAAAGGTCAGCAAGGCCCTGGATGAATTTGAGGAAAAATACATTCGCCATATCGTATCCCTCATGTCCGTCCATCAGAAACCGGTGTTGGGTGTCAGCATGCTGAAGGGCGAAAAAGACCTGACCGTCACCCATGTGGACGGCTTCAGATACAAGGGGCTGTTTTTCCCAACGCCGGAACAGGCGGTGGTGTCATTGGCAAAAATGTATGAATACCAAATGTTTATCAGCCGTGAAAAAATGATGAATGAAAATAAAGAATAAATGATGGGTAATGAACGCCTGGATTAAAGCCATTCTGATCATCCTTATCCTGTCCGCTGCCGGGTTCTATTGGCTCACCGCCGGACTTTTTTTGAATCATCCGGCATATCCAGTTGCGTGGTGGTGGCCAAAGAAGCCGATTTTA
>DAIEHU010000148.1 GCA_027353395.1 Desulfobacteraceae bacterium | reverse complement strand
TTTACACCGGCAAGTTTGACGGGTTCTGCATTGTCTCCAGCGACAGTGATTTCACCAAACTGGCCTCACGGATACGGGAAGCCGGCCTGTTTGTGTGCGGGTTCGGAGAGAAAAAAACGCCGGAGCCATTTGTATCCGCCTGTGATAAGTTTATCTTTACCGAAGTGCTTCGGTTCAAGGACGATGACGATGATGACGCGGAACAGATCCATCGGAAAACCCCCACTGACCTGAAACGGGACACGAAGCTCGTGAGTTTGCTTCGCAATGCGGTTGAAGCATCTTCCGACGACAGCGGCTGGGCCCACCTGGCCGCCGTGGGAAGCAATATCGCCAAACAGGCGCCGGAGTTTGATCCCAGAAATTATGGATACAAAAAGCTGGGTGCGCTGGCGGCGGCAACCAAGCTGTTCCAGATCGAAGAGCGGACCGTGGGTGACGGGCCGTCAAAGGCGATTTATTTAAAAGATCCCCGGAAAAAATAGCCGCGGTTTGCTGTTTTGAGCGGTTGATTGTCCGGTAACTCAATAATATTCATAAATAAAGGTGAAATAATGATTAAAATATTCAGTGGAGAAACAACCGCAAAACTGGGCACGAAAAAAAAGCCGGCGATTGTGCATGTGCAGACCGAAGCGCGCATGGCGGAAATAGCCGCCATATTTGAAAAAAACGGATGGCAGTTTACGATTGGGCTGGAGCCGGACAAGCCTGAAGACATCACGGACCTGGAAATATTGCAGAACATCCCCAAAACCGTGACCGTGGAAAAGACCGTGGGGCGTAATGATCCCTGTCCCTGCGGAAGCGGGAAAAAATATAAAAAATGCTGCGGGACGGAATAGTGACGCGGCCCGCAGTCAAGTTTACATTAATATTTCGGTGTAGCGCCGGGTTTCCATGCCCGGCGTTGGATCAAAATAGCCGGGATGATCATCAAACCCGTAATTCTTAACTTTCGTTTACACCCAGCAGGGAGCGCCATCATGAAAGACTTTCAAATGAGTGAAATTTTGGACTTGATGAAGAAGACCGCACCGTTTCTATTGTTCCGGTTTTTGATTTATTTCGGCATCACCCTGGCCTATGTCATTGCCACCGGCGCCGCGGCGGGGACGGGCTATCTCATCGGACATATCGGTAAAAATCCCGAATCCTATAGCTTTTTCGGGGGACTGATAGGCTTCGGTCTGATTTCCGCGGGCGTTTACGTGATCCGGGAATACCTGCTTTACATGGTCAAGGCCGGCCATATCGCCGTTCTGGTGGAAATCATGGACGGCAAGGCGCTGCCCGGCGGCAGGGGGCAGATTGATTATGCACAGAAAATGGTGCGGGAACGGTTTACGGAATCCTCCGTGCTGTTTGGTCTGGACCAGCTCATCAAAGGCATACTCAAGGCGTTTAACAGCGTATTTTTCACCATTGCAAATCTTCTGCCCATTCCGGGGCTGGACGGCCTTGTCAAATTCATCAACACCGTGATCAATTTGTCCCTGACTTATCTTGACGAGGTGATTCTGGCTTACAATTTCCGCACACGGGCGGACAACCCTTGGAAATCCAGCCAAACAGCCCTGGTTTTATATGCGCAGAATTACAAGGCGTTTCTGAAAAACGCTTTTTTTATGGCGCTTTTCATCTGGGGCCTGAGCTTTCTGGTTTTTTTGATCATTCTCCTGCCAATCGCTGGGCTCGTCCATCTGTTTCCTGGGTTTGGCGGTTCCCTCACCGTCATCTTCGCCTTGGTGTTCGCCTGGGGCGTCAAGCAGGCAATCATTGAACCCATTGGCATGACAGCCCTCATGCAGGTATTTTTCAAAGTCACCGAGGGTCAGGAGCCCAATCCGGAATGGGATGCCAAGCTGGATGCGGCGTCAGCGAAATTTAGCGAAATCAAGGCCAAAGCCCTGGCATGGAGCCGGGGGGAAAAGCCGGGGGCACAGCCGGAAGCAGGCGCATAATCCGGCCAGAGCGAATGATTCTGAGGCTGTTTTTATTTTTCTCCCGCGGAGGCGCGGAGGGGAGCATTTTTTTCATGCAGTATCCTCTGCGTCTTTGCGTCTCTGCGAGGACTAAAATTTCCGATGACGGTTGCGTTTTCCTTCGGCCCATCATGTTGATGGCAAGCCCAATAACCCCTTTTTTTGGGGAGATAATCATTCACCAGCACCATGCCCAGCGCGGCGATAATGATGACCATCATAAACAGGGAAGGAATCAGCACAAACATGAGGATGACGCATAGGAACGAGTTAAAAATAAATGACTTTTGCATCCGGCTTTTCTTTTGACACCTGCTTGGCCGTTGTTCCCCCCGCCACCAGGGAATGAAATCCGCTGATGGCCCCGCACGCCACGGTAATAAACAAGATGGGCCACAAATGCCCCAGATGTATTTTCGCAAACGCCAGAATGGACGCCAGAGAAGGGCTGTAAAATCATGCGGCGCGCCGAGAAACAAGGTTTCCAGCACAATCCACAGCCATACCGGGACATATCCAAACACCAGGGCCACGGTGGGGCCGATGATGGGCCCACCGCCGGCAATGGACGCAAAATGATGCCCGAAAACGACGAACTGGCGGGACGGAACATAATCAACACCGTCATTGATTTCCACCGCCGGGGTTGGATAACCGCTGTCCACATCAAACACAGTCTCAATAAATCGCGCATGGAAGCGATACCCGAGATAGAATCCCGCCGCTGAACTGAACAAAATCGTCAATACGTTCATTGCCATGCTCCATTTTTGATGATCTCGTAAAAAGTCCGAAACTCGTCATGCCGGACTTGATCCGGCATCCAGAACTTATTGAATATACTGGATTCCGGCCTGCGCCGGAATGACGAAAAAAGGAGAAAATCGACTTTTTACGAAACCATCATTTTTCACAAAAATATTAACGGCCTGTTTTTATCCATGCCCCCTATGCTTGTTTGAATTGTTGGATATTATTCTGCTTTTATGTATATTCTGTCAATAACGAAGCACCCTAAAACAACGACTTCAAATTTGATCGGAACCAATAATGCGATATGAAGGACGGATTTTCAGACCATTTTCCGAGGCGAACAGCTACCTGCTTCAGTGCACCATCGGATGCTCTCATAATCAGTGCACATTTTGCGGTATGTATAAAGACCGGGGATACCGGGTCCGCTCTCTCGCTGAAATCAAAGAAGATATCCGGATGGCCAAAGCCCATTACGGGGATCTCGAAAAGGTGTTTTTGTGCGACGGGGACGCGGTGGCCATGGAAACCGCAACCTTGCTGGAAATTTTAAGCGATCTGTACCGGACATTTCCGTCCCTGCGGCATGTGGGAACTTATGTGGGGCCGCAAAGCACGCTTTCAAAATCCATGTCCGAGCTAACAGCCCTGCGGGCCGCCGGTCTGACCAAGGCATATCTCGGCGTTGAAACGGGAGATGACCGGCTCCTTGCGGAAATCAAGAAAGGGGTTACCGCCGCCGAGATGCTTCAGGCCAGGCAAAACCTCGTGAACGCGAACATCAACCTCTCATCCATGGTGCTCTTAGGCATCGCGGGCAAAGGGGGGCGCACCAGGGAGCACGCCATCGCCACGGCGGAAATCACCAATCTGATGAAACCACAGTATCTGGCGGCATTAACCACGACGCCGGTGCCGGGCACGATATTGTTCCACAAGGTGCAAAAAGGGGAATTCGAGCTGCCCGATCCTTTTGAAACTCTGGAAGAAATGAAACTGATGTTTGAACACATCACCATTGATCATCTAAAATTTGTCGGGGTCCATGCGTCCAATTACCTGCCGGTTAGCGGCACGCTCCAGAAGGACAAGGCCAAAACGCTGGCTGCGGTGAATGCGGTTCTGGAAACGCGGGATAAAAACGCGCTCCGTTCCGAGTATCAGCGGGGACTTTAAAAGGCGCTGATCCATCCGGCCCTCTGTTAAGTAACATCCACCATCTTTTCAAGCTGCTGGATCATTCGGCTGGCATAGGCGGCGTTTTCAAGAACCATTTCAATAGCCCCTTTCGGACATATATCGGCACAGCGGCCGCATCCCCTGCACAAGCCCTGGTCGATGGACGCCTGTTTGTCTTGAATGGTTATGGCGTTGACAAAACAGACGTCTTTTACGCACATGCCGCATCCCAGGCATCGATCACTCACTGTTACCGTCAAACCCGGCAACCGGTTGACCTTGGCGCTTATTTCCGGATTGATGTCCGGCAGAATTTTCCACAGACAGCAGCAGGGGCAGCAGTTGCAGACCGTCATCAGCTTATCGCCCGGCCCGGCGTTTAACCAGACGCTGTCCAGCTTGTTTTTTCCGATCATATGAACGAGTCCGGCTTCCCGGCATTTTTGCGCATGAATCAGGGCTTCTTCGGCAGTGACCCTGCGCCCGAATCTGGGGTTGATTTCCTTGACCGCCTCGCCCAGAAAAAGGCATCCCAGTTCAATGGGATAATCCTTGCACCGGGTGGAGTCCCGGCAGATGCAGAAATCCATGATCCAGTGGTAAGCGGCTTTTTTGATAAAATGTTCCACAATCCCGGATGGGGCCATTATGCCGCCCGGTGGGTCCACGGCCTCGTTTATAGGGATGGTTTTGTCTTTGGGCAGGTAAAAAATCGCATCCCCGTCAAAAAGGGCGTGATCCGCCATTTTCCCGATTATGGGATAACGGGTCAACCGGGCCCAGAAGAACCGCTGCGAGAATGTTTTGTTGATTAAATGCTTAATCCAGTAGGGATTGCCCATAGTTATGGTTCCTGCATTGAAATATCAATAACAGCTCCGGCGGGAGCGATCACGATCTCCTTCTGGAATGCGGCGTCCGGACCATCGGCCCCGAGTTCCAGCGCCCATACCAGAGAAACCAACTTGCCGGAAAAACTGTATGGGCTTTGGGGAAGCGTCATGGAAAACAGTCGCGTTTCCTGGGTTTCCGGGACGTCAAACACGGTTTCGGAAACCACTTCCATATCTTCCTCGCCTTTGCCCTTTGTGCGCCAGAAAAGCCTCAGAAATACCTGACGGGGAAGGACTTCCAGACGCCAGGATACCGCTCCGTCAATGATTTCGCCCGGCGCAAAATTTTTTCGCTGATCCGCAACCTCAATATGGAACCCATTCATTTGCGCCTGCTCTCCATCTCCAGGGGAAGGACGTTGATTTCAAATTCTTCCTTCAAATCCGGCCACATGGGCGCGTCGCAATGCAAGGTGAGTTTCCAGACGATTGCATTGTGGGCGCTTTTAAACGAATGCATGGACGCCGTGGGAATCTGGAAGGCGGTTTCGCCTTTCCGCAAATGTTCCGGCTGAGCGGAATTGACCAGAGTCTGGTTATAAAACTGATGGCTTTCCGTGCGGGTGTCTTTGCCCTGACGGTACCGGGCGGACTCATCGCCTGCCAGCGTCAGCGTAAAATTTTGAATTTTATATACATTTCCGCTGGTTGTCCATTGAATTCGGGCTTTGTCCCCCAGCCGGAGGGGATTTGTTAAAAGTGTGAGTACGGGCCGGGGATTCAACGAGGCAAGAAAAAAATAGAAGATGCTGCCGATAAGCGCCAGCCCGATCAGCACAAACGGGATTAAAAACACCGTCAACACATAATCCGGATGCCCGGCCCGCCAGCCCTGGAACACATCATGGACAAAAACCGACACAATGCCGTTCCAGAAAACGGAAACCACCACACTGGCCACAATTTTGCCGGCAGTTGATGTTTTGGGCTTCAACACCGCCTGTCCATTGATGCGGGGAATCAATGATGATGATGCAGTCATCGGCGAACCGTTTGATCTTCGCCCGTAATTATCCGTCTTGTTCCGGGATGCGGCGATCGCGCCCGTCAGCCCAACCAACATGAAGGCCAGGGGAAACAGGGCCAGAAACGCCTTTGCTCCCAGTTCCCGCTTGAGAACCGCTTCGCCCGGATTCTTTGGATTGACGTAGCAGACGGTTTTTGCTCCCGCCGGATGCCGCTTCACCACCTCAGCCTTGGCGTCATATCCGCTGGATGACCCGCTGATGAATTCATACTGGCTGGACCGGTATTTCCGGCCCGCATATTCGTAAGCATAAAGAATATCAATGCTGTATGTAGTGCCGTCATCCCCGGAATGGCTTTGCACCCGGCTTTCCAGAATAGCGCAAGGGGTTTCCGCCCAGTTTTTGGAATCCAGGGATTTCAGGATGCCCGGCAGGATCAGGAAATATCCGACACCCAGCCCGGCAAAGAAAAAAAGCAGAAAGAATCCAGACAGAAGGCGCTTTTGCGTTTTACGGCGCGCCGCCTGAGCGGTGAGGGAAATGGTGCGAGGACCGGATATTTGGGTTTTTGGAGCATAAAACCAGATTCCATAGAAAAGCCCGCCGCCGATCACCACAAAAACCATGGGAAACAACGCCATAAGCCCAAAAAGCAAGCTTCCCCGCATCAGCACGGCCTCTGCGGGGTTAACGGGATTTACAAAGCAAACCGTTTTCGCCCCTTCCGGATATTGCGCCGCCACGGCATCGGCTTTGCTCACGTTTTTTTCAACGTCTGGGCCTCCTGGCTTCAACTGCCTGGAATAATATATTTTTCCCCGCCAATGATAAGCATAAGCAAAGGAAGCCGCATACCCGCCGCTGACCGTATCCACCCGGCTTTCGGTGATGACGCATGGCGTCTTTTCCCAGGATCGGGATGCATAATGAACTTGGGCCAGTTTCAAAAAAAACCCGGTAAACAGCAGGCCCATTCCCAGAAACATCAGGGCGAACAGGG